>CAMYUW010000002.1 GCA_947302275.1 uncultured Prevotellaceae bacterium | reverse complement strand
AAGGAGAAAGGCGCTGAGGCTGCTCAGGCTGTAGCTGACGAGCTGAAGAAGTAATCTAGAACACAAGATTAATCCTTTATACAAATCAGGGCTGACTCACAACCGAGTCGGCCCTGATTGTTTTTAGCACCTTAACTAAGACATCAATCCCAATCTCTATGACCTGCCCACAAGCTGATAAGCCAGGCGCTCATCGCCGCTCAGCAGATAAATGATGCCGCAATAGGTGAAGCCGTATCTTTCTATCACATGACGCATGATGACATTGTCACGGTGAGTATCGATACGCAGATTACCTGCCACTCCCATGCAATAGTCCATCACGTCTTTAAAAACCCCATGGCTCGATACTGTACTCGCCAACCGATGCACGACATAGTAGGGGCTGTCATCCAACCAGTTCCCATCATAAATCTCCTTATAGGTGGGTTCTGGCCCAGGAAGGAAAGCAAACGACGCCACGATTTCACCATCTGGATCCAAACACAGATAGCAATGAGCATTGTTGATGTCCTCTACAATGGTAGCCTCACTGGGATAGCCGCCTATCCACTGATTCACATTGCCACAGGACCGCATGATTCCGCGCGCTTCCTCGATAAGCCGCATTATCACAGGCACATCTTCTAGTGTAGCAGGTCGAACCGTTCTCATCTTGTCGGGGAAAAAATGAACTAGAAGTAGAAGCCTAGCAACTGGTACACACGATTGACGAGTGAGAGGCGATCAATATCGGGCCGCGTTGAGAAGAAGAGGAATATAAGATCCCGCTCGGGAATTTTGCCGGCATAGATGGTAAATCCGCCATTATCGCCCAGATGATAGACATGAGTGGGTTGTTGGGGACAATCCTGTACAAAGAAGCCATAACCATATCCCGTGTGAGGCTGATAGCCATACTCGGCATCAGCAGGGATACTGATCCATGGAGTGTAGGCCATACGCTTGCTTGCCGCTGACCACACACGGTTGTCGCGCAGCGCACGCTCCCAGTTCACGAAGTCGTTGATGGAACAGTACAGAGCTCCGTCGGCCTTAGTGCCGAAGAAACTCTCCTCGCCATAGTCATACTCCTGCCACCTGCCATCTGAAGCACGCTCGTAGCCATGGGCCATATCAGAAATAATCCGGTCGGGTTCAAAGTAGCAGCAATTTCGCATCCCGGCTTTGCCAAACACGTTTTGACGCATGTAGGTCTCGAAAGGCATACCAGTGGTTCGTTCAACAATCTGGTAAATTAACTGGAACGTGGGATTGATATACTCATACTGAGTGCCAGGCTCAAAATTCAGGCGATCAAGTGTACACATATACTGAACCGAAGTGATGTCGGTGCTATAGAGGACAAAATTGCGGTCGGTGTGAGGACGCGCATCGGGGATGCCCGAGGTATGACTCATGATGTGGCGCAACGTGATGTTTTGGAAAAACGAAGCCCGAAACTCCGGAAAAAACTTCGAGAGCGGATCATCAAGCGACAACAGACCTTGCTCGGCAAGTTGCAATAGAGCTACTGCCGAGAACTGCTTAGAAACAGATGCGATGCAAAAATTTGTCGCAAACGTAACTGGCGTTTTAGTCTCCATGTCGGCCAGGCCAAAACAGCGGCTGTAGATAGTGTCATTGCCCTGCATGATGAGCACGGCGGCACCAGGTTCAGCAGGATTGTTATAAACAGCGCCAAATACTTCATCGATGCGCTGGGCCATTTCACTATTGTTCATGTCATTTCCATGAGCTGCGGTAAACGATAACAATAAAACCGCAATCATTAATATTGTCTTCTTCATCATGGCGACAAAGATAGTGCAAGTTGAGAGGAAAACAAAATTTATTTTGATTTTCCCGAGACGTAGCCTATCTTCGAGGGCGACAGCCCTCAACGTAGTGCAAGTTGAGAGGAAAACAAAATTTATTTTGATTTTCCCGAGACGTAGCCTATCTTCGAGGGCGACAGCCCTCAACGTAGTGCAAGTTGAGAGGAAAACAAAATATATTTTGATTTTCCCGAGACGCAGCCTATCTTCGAGAAAGACAATATTAGTTTATTTTGATTAAATGTCTTATCTTTGCAGCGAATTTATAACGATAGCAATGATTCAAGTAAAGATAGATCCGAGGATACTGGAAGCGTGTCCCGAATGCCGCATTGGGCTCATTCGCGCAACGGTTGTCAACGAACCGACGAGTGATGAACTTTGGGCCAAGATTGAAGAAGCTGCCGAGGACATCAAACGTCGATACGAATTACTGGAAATCAATCAGCGCCCAGCTATTGCCGGCACACGACACTTGTATAAAGCCTTGGGTAAAGACCCAAGCCGTTACCGTGTTGCCAGTGAGGCTTTATGCCGACGCATCATCCGCGGTCTAGGCATTTATCGCCTGACTACACTCATCGACGTGGTCAATCTGGTTTCCATCAAGAGCGGTTATGCCATCAGTGGTCTGGATGCCGACCGGATTGTGGGTGATACCTTGACCATGAGCGTGGGGACGCATGACGATGTGTACAACGGCATCGGGCGTGGGTTGCTCAACATTGAGGGAATGCCCGTCTATCGTGATGCCGCAGGTCCCATCGCCACCCCAACGAGCGATGAGGAGCGCACCAAATTCACCGAACAAACGGTTACGGCTCAAATCAACATTAACGCTTTTGCCTCTGAGATGCCTATCGAGGAGGCCACACACTGGATGGCGCAACTGTTGGAAAAATACGCCAGCGCCACCAACGTGGAAACAGCAATTTATGATCCAAACAAATAACGAAATATTCAATTATGGAAATCCTTCAGATTATTGAAAAGAACATCAACCAGCGTTATATCGACCAAGTTGTGGAGACGCTCAAGGACGGTGGACTCATCATCTACCCTACCGACACCGTTTACGCCCTGGGTTGCGACGCTCTGAATAACCAAGCTATCGAGCGTATCTGTTCCATCAAAGAAATGAAATCGGCCAAGACAAACCTGTCCATCATCTGTGATGACATATCACAGGTGGCCCAGTATGCCAAGTTTGACAATGTGCAGTTCCGCATGATGAAAGCCAACCTGCCCGGACCGTTCACATTCATCTTCCCTGCCCTGCCTAAGTTGCCTAAAGCCTTTAAGGGCCGCCGCACTGTGGGAATCCGTATTCCTGATAACGAGATTGCACTAGCAATCGTGCGCACCTTGGGAGGTCCTATCCTAACAACCTCGGTACCAGGAGATGATGAAGATTATCGCTGCGAACCCGGTTTGATGGCTGAAGCTTTTGCCTCTCAAGTGGATATTGTTATCGATTCAGGCCGTGGCCAATTGCTTCCATCGACCATCGTAGACTGCACTGGCGGTGAAGCCGAAATCACCCGTTTGGGCAAAGGAAAACTTATTAGTTAACATTAAATATCATCAAATTCAATGAAAAAGATTATCCTGTGCATGGCAACCCTGCTTGTGCTGGCTGCATGCAACAACAAGAGTGAAGAAAATAGCGGCAAGACGGCAGACGGCAATGAAGTGACCCAGAGTGAAATGCCAGTTGCCTCGCCCGATGATGAGGGTCAGGACGAATGGACCAAACAGACGACGATTATGTCATCCAAGCCCATGGTTATTGACTTCTTTGCTACCTGGTGCGGTCCTTGCAAACAACTCGCACCCATTCTTGATGAAATCGAACGTAACCACAAAGGCGAAGTCATTTTCAAGCGAATCGACGTCGACCAGGAGCCCGAGTTAGCTGCTGAATTCCACGTGGAAGCTATTCCAACACTGATGTTTGTCACGCCCAAAGGCGAGTATCAAACCATCATGGGCCTGCAGGAAGCAGCAGTCATCGAGTCAAAGATTGCCGACTTGCTCAACCGTAGCAGCAAATAAGGACAAAAGTGACTAATTATTGTCCTTTTTCTCACATCACATCCCAATGAATGTCATTTAAAGTTGTGATATTGAGTTTTTTTTGCGAACTTTGCGCCCGATTTTTAAAACAAGACTAGTCAATATATAACTACATCATGGAAATTACTGCACAACAACTTGCAGCAATGGTTAACGGTACGGTCGATGGCGACTCATCAACCGTGATTAACAACTACGCTAAAATTGAGGAAGCGACACCAGGATGCCTCACTTTCCTAGCGAATCCAAAATACACTCACTTCATCTACACCACACAGGCATCGGCTATCCTGGTGCGCAAGGATTTTGTGGCCGAACAGCCAGTCAATGCGACACTCATCCGTGTCGAGGATCCTTACAAGACTCTTGCCGACTTGCTGAATTTCGTGAATAGCCAGCGTCCTGAGAAGCGTGGCGTTGAACAACCTATTCACGTAGGTCAGGGCACTACCCTGCCCCAAGATGTTTATGTCGGTGCATTTGCCTACATCGGTAATCAGGTGAACATCGGCAAGAATGTCAAGATTTATCCACAGGTTTATGTGGGTGATGGCGTGACTCTTGGTGACAATGTCATTCTTTATCCCGGCGTGAAGATTTACCACGGCTGTCGCATCGGCAACCGCTGTATCATTCAGGGCGGTGCCATCATCGGTGGTGACGGATTTGGTTTTGCACCCAAGGAAGACGGCACCTACGAGAAAATCTCTCAAGTGGGTATTGTTATCCTTGAAGATGATGTGGAAATCGGTGCTAACACGACTATCGATCGCGCCACTATGGGTGCTACAGTTGTGAAGAAAGGCGCAAAGCTTGACAATCTTATCCAGATAGCACACAACGTCGAAGTCGGTGAGAGTACGGTTATGGCAGCCCAGGTGGGTGTAGCTGGCTCAACCAAGATTGGCAAATACAATATGGTGGGTGGCCAAGTCGGCTTTGCTGGCCATATTACCGTGGGTGACAAGAATGGTATCGGTGCTCAGACTGGTGTTGATAACAGCATCGGAAGCAATGGTAAATGGCTCGGTGCCCCCGTTCAACCGGCCATGGAATTTGCCCGCCAGACCGTTTACCTGAAACGCTTGGGCGAGATGTATAACGACATCAAGGAATTGAAGAAAAAGCTTTAAGCATTAAGTTTTAGATCTCATCCGGAAATGAAACAGAAAACATTAAAGAATGCCTTCACCGTGACGGGCAAAGGTCTGCACACGGGACAAATGTCAACGGCGACATTCAAGCCTGCAGATGTAAATACGGGCTATGTATTCAAGCGCGTTGATATGGAAGGCCAACCTACAATACAGGCACTGGCCGAGCATGTGATTGAAACGACCCGTGGCACTGTGATTGCCAGCAAAAGCAATAAGGATGCCCGCGTGAGCACCATTGAGCATGCCATGGCCGCCCTCTATGCCGCTGGTATCGACAACTGCCTGATCGAAGTCAATTGCGGTGAGGTGCCTATCCTCGACGGCAGTGCCATCGTTTGGTGTCAGGAAATAGAGAAGGCCGGCGTCGTTGAGCAAGAGGCCGATAAAGAGTACTACGTTGTCAAGCAGCGCATCAAGGTGGTTGACAAGGAAACAGGTTCGTCACTCATTGTTTTGCCTGATGATGATTTCTCGATTGACTGTATGATCGAGTTTGACTCGCCTGTGCTTGGCAATCAATTTGCCTCGTTGACCGATATACGCAAATTCAAAGACGAGATTGCTGCAAGCCGCACCTTCGTGTTTGTGCGCGAGGTTCTTCCGCTCATCCAACTCAACCTGATTAAGGGTGGAGATCTGGACAATGCCATTGTCATCTACGACTCTCCAATGAAGCAAGATGAATTGGATCACATGGCCGACGTGATGAATGTGCCGCACAAACCTGCTAACGAATTAGGCTATCTGAACAACAAGCCATTGGCATTCAAGAACGAGCCTGCACGCCACAAACTGCTCGACGTCATGGGTGACTTGGCTTTGATCGGCCGTCCCTTGAAAGGGCGCATTGTCGCAACACGCCCGGGACACACGATTAACACCCAGTTGTCTAAGAAAATCCGTCAGGAGTTGAGGTATCAGAATGTTCAAGCTCCTATCTACGACCCAAACCAGGAGCCCCTTTACGACATCAACCAGATACGGGCTATGCTTCCCCACCGTTATCCCATGCTCCTCGTTGACAAAATCATCGAGAAAGGCAAGAAGCATGTGGTGGGCATTAAAAACGTGACTGCCAACGAGCCTTTCTTCCAAGGGCACTTCCCCGACGAGCCCATCATGCCTGGTGTGCTCCAGGTCGAAGCTATGGCCCAGGTGGGAGGTATCCTCGTGCTTAGCGGTGTGGATGATCCCGCAAATTATTCCACCTATTTCCTCAAGATTGACAATGTCAAGTTCAGGCACAAGGTGGTGCCGGGCGACACACTGATTTTCCACTTGTCGTTGATGACACCTATCCGTCGTGGTACCGCGATCATGAAGGGATATGCATTTGTTGGCGAGAAAATCGTCACCGAAGCCGAGTTCATGGCACAGATCGTCAAGAATTAGTCACTAGTCTCTAGTCGACAGTCGATAGTTATTATACAACAGTAAACTAAAAAAGACAACAGATAATATGGATATTCATCAGTTTGCCGTCGTCCACCCTGACGCTAAAATAGGGAAAGATGTGAAAATCGGCCCCTTCGTGACCATCGATGCCAATGTGGAAATCGGTGACGGTACTATTATTGACAGCGGTGCCGTGGTTCGTAGTGGTGCTCGCATCGGCAAGAACTGCCACATCCACGCCAATGCAGTGGTCAGCGACATTCCACAAGACCTTAAATTTCAAGGAGAAGACACTGTAGCCATCATTGGAGACAACACGGTAATCCGCGAGTTCGTGACAATTCATCGAGGAACGGCCTCTAAGGGTAAAACCGTTGTGGGCAGCAACTGTCTGATTATGGCTTACTGCCATGTAGCTCACGACTGCGTAGTGGGAAACCACGTTATCATGTCTAACGCCTCTCAGTTAGCAGGTGAGGTCGTGGCTGGCGACTGGGCCATCATTGGTGGCGGTGCACTCGTTCACCAGTTTACTCAGATTGGCCCCCATGTGATGATCCAAGGTGGTGCACTTGTCAACAAGGATATCCCACCATACTGCATGGCTGCACGCTACCCCATCGCCTACGAGGGCGCGAACAAGGTGGGTCTGCACCGTCGCGGATATACTAGCGAGCAGATTGATGCCATCGCTGACGTTTACCGTGCCATCTACGATTCAGGCATGAACGTTACTCAAGCACTTGACGAGGCCGCTAAGTTGCCCGCCAGTCCTGAGCGCGATGTAATTATCGACTTTGTTCGCGCCAGCAAGCGCGGCATTGTCCGTAAACCTTAATTCGCATCAGGTAAAGACTCTTACATAGAGATAAAGACAAGCCCAATGTTTGGAACTTCAAAGTCAAACATTGGGCTTGATCGTTTTATCGTTCAGCTGAGTTATTGGGCTGACTCTATGGACTGTAGTTTGTCGGCTTCGCCCAATTTGTAGTAGATGTCGCGCAAGGCATTTACCAGTTCTGTGTTGCGAGGGTTAATCGCGTAGGATTTTTCAAAATACGGCAAGGCTTCACGATAGATGGGATTGACCAGATTGGCCAGCTTCTTCCCATACAAGGGGCTGTTCTGCCGCGTTTCCTGGGCCTTGTTATAAAAATACCGTCCCACATTAAAAAGTCCATTGGCATTGCTGTCGTTAATCTCAATACACTGCTGGTAATAAGGAAAAGCCTGATATATATCCTCCTTACTCTCTACAACCAACCCCTTGAGGTTAAGCAGTTCATCATCGCGGGGATTGGCCTCCATCGCCTCATCTATCAGGTCATTAGCGCCCGAGTAGTCTTCACGTGAGATAAAATCGTTGATCAGAATGCGGATGTATTGCGGGTCGCTGGTACCATACTTGACAAACGCTTCCCATGCCAACCTGACCACCTCTCGCTCGTTTCCCAGGTCACTGAGACATACGAGGGCATAATCATAAGCTTCCTTGTGATTATAACCGGAATGGCGCGCGATGCTAAAGAGCCTCACTGCATCGATTGTATCGGCCTTCTGCCAAGCTGCAATGCCTTGATAGTACCTTACCTCAGCGACCAGGCTATCAGGGGTGATCCATCGCGGGTCATCGGTACGGGCGGCCATTAGGCAGTAATAATCCCATGCTTTGTAAGCCCCGTCCCAGTCCTTGATATTATAGAGTTCGCTACCTGCCTGACGATAATAGTCGTGGTGCTCGACAAGACGGTTTACAACCTCCTTGCTATATTTGGTTTTGACTTTAGGGCGCTTTGTCTTCTTATCAATGACGGGCTTACCCTTTGTGTCAAGAACATGGATCGTGTCAAGCCTGAGGGCATTCAGGCTATAGTCATAGGCATCAATCAATGCATGGCCCATTGACTTGACATCAACGTTCTTGCCCACGCGACGGTTGTCCATATACTTGTCGAACAGTTCTATCTTGATGCGGTTAGCCAGCGACCAAGTCTCCGCCCGGTTGCGAGTTTCATCGTTGGTCAATGCTGGTTGTAATTTTTTAAAGGCCTTATTATAACTGTCAACAGTCATAGTCAAGCCGCTGATGTCCTTCTTGACCTGATCGAGCAGCAAATGCTGTCCTACGGCATTCGTTGTCATAAACAACGCCGTTATAAATATGATAACGTTCCTTCTCACAATCATCTCTCCTTAGAAATCGCGGCAAAGGTAATTATTTTTCAAGTTCTGTGCAACTAATGGGACATTATAGCTCTAGTCCCATAAAAAAGCAGTGAGCATTGGAAACAACTGCTCCAATGCCCACCAAATTAACTTTTAATTCAATTATTTCACGCCCATAACCTCAAACTTGTAGAGGATATCGTCGAGGACGTTCTTAGCCTTGTTGTCATCAGGATTAAGCTCACTTGCCTTCTTCAAGAATGGGATAGCCTCGTCATAGATGGGCTTAATCTTGGGAACAAGCTCCTTGTTGGTGGCATTGGGATTATCATCGATGATCTTCTGAGCCTGCAGATAGAGGCAGCGACCAACATCAAAATAAGCGTTAGCATAGGTGGGATCAACCTCAACAGCCTTGCGATAGAACGGCAGTGCGGCATCTACACCATCCTTCAACTCGATGGTAAAGCCCTTGATGTCATGCAGGGTACCATTCGAGGGATCACTCTTCAGCGCATTATCAATGAAGTTGTTAGCCTTGTCATACTCATTCTTGTCGAGCATACCCTGAACCATGTTGGCCAGTGACGAAGTCTGGAAGTCAACGATGTTGTTGTCGGTGTAACCCAACTTGCGGGCCTTAGTGAAGTTATCGTAGGCTTCAGCAAACTTTTGCATTTGATACTGAGAGTAAGCCTGGAAGAAGCGCACCTGGCTGATTACACTGTCGGCAGCAGCAACACCATTCTTGATGGCGAAATCAGATGTTGCCAAGTCGGCATAGTTACCGAAAGCATCAGCAGCATGCTCCCAGTCGCTGGCTTGCAGATAGGTATTACCTGCACCAGCGATATCACCCATGTGAGAAGTGAGCGCACCAATGATCTCCTTGCTGTATTTGGTCTTCACTTTCTTGGTACCGTCACTGTTCAGCTTAGGCATGCCGGTCTTCTTATCTACCTCAACGACGCTGTCCAGAGGCAGTGCCTGCAGATAAAACTCGTATGCGCCACTCAACACTTCATTCATCATGTTTTCATCCACGGGCTGTTGCATGAGTTTCATTTTGTATAGCTCATCATACAGACCGAAGGCTGCCTTACCTGCGGTGTACCATGTGAGCACGTCACCAGCACTCTCAGGATTGGTAAATGCAGGCTCAATGCTCTGCAAGACTTCAGCAAGTGCTTGAGGGTTGCCCGAAGACGCCTTCTTGGCGAGGTCTTTCACGAGGCTCATCTGAGCCGATGCGCCGAACGCCATCATGATGGCAGCGGCGAAAAGAATCATCTTTTTCATTTTTGTTAACAATTAAGTTGGTTTATAATGTTTGTTCGTTATCGTTTTGTTGTTCATTCTCGTTTTGCTCGGCATCTTGGATTTCCGGAGCCTCTTGGGTGTTCTGGACTTCCTCCTGGAAGGCCTCACGTACGCTTTCCTCGTCGGTTGTCTCGGGCTCGGTATCCACCTTGCAAACGCTTGCTATTTCGTCGTTTTTCTTTTCAAGGTTGATGAGCCTTACACCCTGTGTGGCGCGTCCAACAATGCGGAGCGAGCTAACCCGTAGCCTAATGGCGATACCGCTCTTGTTGATAATGACAAGGTCGTTATCGTCATTCACGTTCTTAATTGCAATTAGCTTGCCAGTCTTGGGGGTAATGTTAATGGTTTTAACACCCTTACCGCCACGGTTGGTCACGCGGTAGTCCTCAAGGGCACTGCGTTTACCCATACCCTGCTCCGAAACAACGAGCACATCGTCACGGGTGCCGGCGCGCATACAGATCATGCCGATCACTTCATCGCCCTCGCTCAAGGTCATACCCTTAACACCGGTAGCGGTGCGGCCCATGGAGCGAACCTTGGTTTCGGGGAAGCGGATGGCATAACCCTTGCTGTTGGCCAGGATGACCTCGCTGTCGCCCTCGGTAAGAATAGCACCCACGAGCTGATCGTCCTCAGCAATATTGAGGGCACGCACACCGTTGGCACGGGGACGTGAGTAAGCGCTCAGGCTCGTACGTTTAACGATACCATTCTTGGTAGCAAATACAATGAAATGAGACTGGTTATACTCGGGATCGGTCAATGCTGTGGCACGGACAAATGCCATGATACGGTTCTCGGCATCCAGATTCAGTAGATTCTGAATAGCGCGGCCCTTGCTGTTCTTGGTGCCCTCGGGAATCTCGAACACGCGCAGCCAGAAGCAGCGTCCGGTGGCAGTGAAGAACAACATATAATTATGGTTAGTGGCCTCATAGACATACTCGATGAAATCCTCATCGCGGGTGTCACTGCCCTTGGCGCCCACGCCACCACGTGCCTGGGCACGATATTCCTTGAGCGGGGTGCGCTTGATATAACCGAAGTGGGAGATGGTAATGATCATGGGATCATCGCTATAGAAATCCTCAGCGTTCATTTCCTCACTTGAATAAACTATCTGTGTACGGCGCTCATCGCCAAATTTCTCCTTGACTTCGAGCAATTCCTCCTCGATAACCTTGCGACACTCGGCGGGATCGTCGAGAATGGCCTGCAGGTGCTCGATGGTCTTTCGTACTTCAGCCAACTCGTTATGCAGCTTTTCCTGCTCCAAGCCGGTGAGTTGACGCAGACGCATTTCAACGATGGCGCGGGCCTGAACCTCAGTAAGGCTGAATCGCTCGCACAAGCGCTGGATGGCGTGGTCGGTCGAATCGCTGCTCTTGATGATGGCAATTACCTCGTCGATATTATCGCTTGCGATGATGAGTCCCTCCAGGATGTGGGCACGCTCCTTAGCCTTCTTGAGATCATACTGCGTACGGCGGATAACCACTTCATGGCGGTGCTCCAAGAAATAATGCAGCAATTCCTTTAGATTAAGCAGCATGGGTCGGCCGTTGACCAGGCACACGTTGTTCACGCTGAAAGAGGACTGCAACTCGGTCATCTTGTACAGCTTGTTGAGCAGCACATTGGGGTTGAAATCCTTCTTCACATCGATGACGATGCGCATACCGTGGCGGTCGCTCTCATCGTTGATGTCGGCGATGCCTTCAATTTTCTTCTCTTCGACCAGACGGGCGATATTCTCGATGAGGTCCTTCTTATTGACATTATAGGGGATCTCATTGACAACAATGCGTTCATGATTGTGCTCGGTCTCGATCTCGGCCTTGGCACGAACGACAATGCGCCCACGACCAGTTTCAAAGGCATCTCTCACACCCTGATAGCCATAGATGATGCCACCTGTGGGGAAGTCGGGCGCCTTGATATAGTTCATCAGGTCGCTCACCTCCATCTCGGGGTCTTCGAGCAGTGCCAGACAGCCGTCGATGCACTCGCCCAGGTTGTGGGGAGCCATGTTGGTTGCCATACCGACGGCGATACCCGTGGCACCGTTTACCAGCAAGTTGGGGATGCGGGTGGGCAGCACTGAAGGTTCCTCAAGCGTGTTGTCAAAGTTGGGCACGAAATCTACGGTATCCTTGTCCATGTCTTCCATCATGCTCTCGCCCATCTTGTCGAGGCGCACCTCAGTATAACGCATGGCAGCAGGGCTGTCACCATCTACCGAGCCGAAGTTACCCTGGCCGTCAACCAGCGGATAACGCATCGCCCATTCCTGGGCCAAACGAACCATGGCAAAGTAAACCGAAGAATCGCCGTGGGGGTGGTACTTACCAAGCACGTCACCCACGATACGTGCCGATTTCTTGTAGGGGGCATTGGAATAGTTGCGCAACTTGTCCATGCCGTAGAGTACCCTGCGGTGCACTGGCTTGAAGCCGTCGCGCACATCGGGTAGCGCACGCGAAACGATGACAGACATCGAGTAATCAATGTAGCTCGTCTTCATTTCGTTCTCAATGTTGATCTCTAAAATTCGATCGTTGTCCATTTGTATTTTTACGTTTTAAATCTGTTCCGGGCACCGCACCGCAGGCAAAATTCCGCCCCAGGCTAGCACGCGTGCCACGACATTAGGTTTAACCTACAAATTTACGCATTAT
Source organism: uncultured Prevotellaceae bacterium (assembly GCA_947302275.1). Taxonomy (GTDB): domain Bacteria; phylum Bacteroidota; class Bacteroidia; order Bacteroidales; family Muribaculaceae; genus Sodaliphilus. The sequence continues at coordinate 92,260 of CAMYUW010000002.1, read as the reverse complement.
TTCTCAAACGGCAATTCGTTTTGCGCCACTTTTTGACTGCCTTCAACCGAAAATGTTTAAAACTCACCTTAAATTTAGTAAAAACTACATTTTACCATTTTATATTTGTACTTTTGTCCTACTAATCATTAAGATTTGGAGAATGTTGGACTTTGCTGCCATAGATTTTGAAACGGCCAATAGTGAACGTACAAGCGTGTGTTCAGTCGGTGTCGTCATAGTGCGGAACGGCGAAGTGGTTGACAGATTCTACTCCCTTATCAAGCCTGAGCCCAATTATTACAACTACTGGTGCCAACGCGTTCACGGCCTGGGACACACCGATACGGACAGCGCTCTGGTATTTCCCTATGTGTGGGCTCAGATTGAGCCTCTTATTGAAGGATTGCCCCTGGTTGCACACAACAAGGCCTTTGACGAGAGCTGCCTGAAGGCCGTTTTCCGATGCTATCAGATGGATTACCCGGATTATGAATTCTACTGCACTTGCCAAACAGCCAAGCGCCTGCTCAAGCAATTACCCAACCACCAACTCCAGACCGTTGCCGCCTACTGTGGTTTTGACCTGAGACATCATCACAATGCCCTGGCCGATGCCGAAGCCTGTGCCCACATTGCTCTACAACTCTTGTAAACGACCAATGCACGATAAATGTAAAATGAGGTGAATCCGCAGCCGCTGGATCCACCTCATGACTCGATTTTCTTGACTTTTATTGAGTCAGGCTGGCAGTAATCGCCTGTACCTCCCTAGAAAAATCCTTTTCAATCGACATGCGCTGCTCAATCTGGATACACGCATGGAGCACAGTGGCATGGGTGCGGTCCAGTTTAGCGCCGATGCTGGGTGAGGACATCTGAGCCTCTTTCTTGGCCAGATACATTACCAGCTGACGGGCATCACTGATTTCGCGCTTACGTGACTTGCCATAAATCACCTCGGTCGGCAAGTTGTAATAATCAGCCACAGTTTCAGCAATCGACTCAAAAGTCACCTGGCGCTGGCTCACCTTAACAGTGTTACCGATCACACTATGGGCTAAGTCGATCGTGATATCCTGACCAAGCATGGTGGCATGAGCAAGCAAAGCTACCATGACGCCCTCAAGTTCACGGACGCTCTCGGTGACATGAGTTGCAATATAGTCAAGCACCTCATCACTGATGTTAAGGCCGTCCTGGGCCGCTTTCATGGCAAGGAACTTGCGGCGCAAATCATAATCGGGCTTCTCCAGTGCCACAGTCATGCCCCACTTGAAGCGGGATATCAACCGCGGTTCCATTCCATCCAGATCACTCGGGCGGCAATCGCTAGACATCACCAATTGGCGCTGATGCTGGTGCAGGTGATTGAAGATATGGAAGAATGTATTCTGAGTGCTGGGCTTTCCGGCCAAGAACTGGATGTCGTCGAGCAGCAGCACGTCAATGCTCTGATAAAAATTGATGAAGTCGTTGACTTTTTTCTGAATAACGGCAGTCGTGTACTGGCTCTCAAATACCCTAGCCGAAACATACAGCACCCTCATGCGAGGATTTTGCTCTTTCAGCCTGATGCCAATGGCCTGCAAGAGGTGAGTTTTACCCACACCTGTAGTGCCGAAGACAAACAACGGGTTGTAGGTCTTCACCTCTGGGTGGTCAGTAATGGCTTGGCCAATGCTGACAGCGAGCTTATTGCTCATGCTGGTGCAATAATTCTCGAAGGTGTATTTGGGGTTAAGCTGCGGGTCAATATCCTCCAGCACGTCATCTTGCTCAAAGGGATTGGCCACACGAGGCTTGCGGATTTTGAGTTCCTGTTTGAATTTAACGCTGGAGGCATCGGCCACCTGCTCCACTGCACTGGCGTCGTCGTTGTTCACCATATTATATTTATAGGTGAGCTTGACATTCTCGCCAAAAACTTTCTTCATCGCAGCCGAGAGGATAGCGAAATAGCGGCCCTCGATCTTTTCAACAAAGAACTGGGAGGGGGCTCGCAGCGTCACACGATTGTTTTCCTGATCTAAGTCAACGGCTACAATGGGAGCGAACCAAGCATCGAATTGCTCGGCTGGCAGGTTGGCCTTGATGACGTCAAGGCAACGGTTCCACATTTGTGCAACGTTAGACATTTCTCTTAAAATTTCTTAGTAATGGTTGGTTTGTTCTGCGCTTTTCAGCAGTACAAATTTCGGCCAATATTTTCTTATAAAAAAGTGCCGAAAAAATTTGGAATTTTCATTTCAAGTGTAATATCCGTGAAATCCAAAGGATTAGGACATGCTTAAAATATTTTTACATTTTATGGTATACAACTTTCTACAAATACCTATATATCAATATTTTAACAGCTACCCCTATTTTCCCGATTCCATTTTTCAAACTCGCAAATGGCTGTAATTGCAAGGGTTTGATTTTGCAAATCCCGAAAACAATAATTTTCAAAAAAATCTCTATTTGGATTGAATCCAAATAGAGATTTTGCGTTATTCTGAAGTCTTTTTCAGGCCTCCTGATCGGTCACCACACAACGTATAAAAGCACAGATTGCACACGAGTTAAAATACCTTGATGTTAATATACCGTTTGGGATGAGCCTTGATATCAGTCAACAAGGAATCCAGGCTTGCAATGGCGTGATTGGCGTTATCATACAGCTCACGATCGTTCATCACCTTGCCCAAAGTGGAGTTCTTGTCATTCAGCTGCTCACTCAGGGCTTTCAGGTTAGCCAAAGTTTCATTTAGCGTGTTGACTGTTGAATCCAGGGGCAGCTGTTTAAGCGTCGACGACAGGTCAGTAAGATCGCCCGTAGCGGTGGTCAAATTGTTGGTTATGCCGCCCACGTTGTTCATCACACCAGGAACTGACCGATTAAGGCCATTCATGAGAATGTTCAACTGTTGAGCACTGGCTTGCAGCTGGCGAGTGATTCCGTCGAGACGGGACAAAGCGGCAGCAACCGCAGGATTGCCGGTTAACCCATTCACATTGGACATGATCGAATCTACCTTGGGCAGCATGTTGTTCACCATGGGCAGGACGTTGTCTTTTACATGGTCAATCAAGCCAGGAACATCGGTTGTGGGAATCATAGTCCCTGGGGTCATGGCGGGACCATCTCCCAGATTCAGCACAAACGATGCACCGCCCATCAGTCCCGACACCATGTTCAGGGTACTGCCTTCGGGCACCTTCATCTTGGGCTGCAACGATAATACAACAGTGATCTTGTTTGTAGCATAGTCATATTGTATCTCATATACCTGTCCTACCTGGAATCCATTGACGGTAACCGGAGCGGCGTCAAGGAGGCCGTCGGCATTTTCAATCTCAGTATAGTAGCGATTGGAAGGGGTCAACAGATTAATACCTTTCAGGTAGTTGAGTCCCCAGTAAAGCAAAGCCAGTCCGACGAGGACGGTGAGGCCGATCTTTGCATTCTTATTAAAAAACTTCATTTCTAGCGTTTCTTGTTTCAATGATTGATTACAACCTGCAAAGTTACTATTTTGTTTGCTAATTGGGACGATTTTTTAGTCAATTTTCAACTTATTTCACAGCTTTATGGAATTATTGAGGTGCTTTTGAAATAAAAAAAAACAACAAATGAACAAAAAACTGACTGTTATCAGTGGTAATTACAAGTTTTGTGACTATTTTTGCAAAAAATTATCAAGTCACCAGCGATTAACGACTAAACAATATGAAATCTCCACACAGTTACAAGAGCCTGTATGGGCTCATTGGCTATCCGCTCGTCCACTCCTTCTCGCGCGACTTCTTCAACCGCAAGTTTGTCGCCGAGGATATAGACGCGCTCTATATCAACTTCGAAATCCAGGATATCGGCCAGCTCATGGAGGTCATCGCGGCTTATCCCAACCTCAATGGGCTTAATGTCACTGCCCCCTACAAGGAGGCCGTCATCCCGCTGCTCGACTCCCTCGACGACGATGCCCGCGAGGTGGGCGCGGTCAACGTCATTCGCTTCATCCGTGACAACAAGACTGGCGACCTCATTGAACTGCGGGGCTTCAATAGCGACGTGGTTGGCTTCGGCAAGACCATCGACAGCATACTCACACCTCAACGCACCAGCGCGATGGTCCTGGGCACCGGCGGTGCTGCCAAGGCTGTCAGCTCGGCCTTGCGCAAACATGGCATCGAGGTGCAGCTCGTATCTCGCCGCAAGAGTGAGCACATTGTAGTCTATGAGGAGATCACGCGTGCCATGGTTGCTAACAACAAGATTATCGTTAATGCAACTCCACTGGGCAAGTATCCTGACGATGACCAGTGCCCCGACTTCCCCTACCGCTTCCTCACTAGCAGCCACATCTGCTATGACCTTATCTACAACCCCGAGGAGACGCTTTTCATGAAGAAGGCGGCCAGCTATGGTGCCGAGACCAAAAACGGCATCGAAATGCTCCTGCTTCAGGCTTTTGACTCTTACCGGATCTGGACAGGCGACGGGTATTGACCCCAGTATCCTCCCCATCCACCTTTCCCATGCCCACCCACTCGGCATTATCCCGCATCCCCATGCTGCGCCTTCTCGTGCCGCTGGCTACGGGCATTTTCCTTGATCGGGTGTGGCACGTTTTATGGGCGCCTGTTGTGCTTTTGGGGTTAGCCATTGCACTATATGTATTATTGATTGTCAATTCCAAGCAGCCCCAGAGCCGCCAGCGATTACGTCCCTGGTTCATCTTGCCGCTATCGTTTGCGGCCTTGTCGTTAGGATGGATAGCTGCTTTCATTCATTGTCCGCCGCGGCTTTCTCCGGCGCAATCCGATGGCCGGGTGCTCACAGGAAGGGTCGCCAACCTCGACTACACCGATTTTTCGATGCGCCTGATGATAGACGTCCTCGATCCTGATTTGCCATCGTGCAAGGTGATGGTATCTACCCGTGGTTGTGACTACACCATGCGCACTGGTGACCTGGTGGCATGGCCAGTGCATCTCGAGGAGATAGGCAACATGGGCAATCCGGGTGAAATGGACTATGCCACTTATCTGCTGGACACCCATAGCATCCGTTACCATCAACACTTGCCGTTAACACAAGTCAAACGCATCGGCCACCACCCTACACTGCAGACCCGCATGGATGAGAATCGTCGACGCCTCAAACTCATGGTCTTCAATTCGCAGTTGTCGCCTGTCAGTCAGGCATTTGTCACCGCACTGGTGCTAGGTGACAGTGGCTTCATTGATAGGGCCACACGCCAAGAATTTGCAGCGGCAGGCATAGCCCATGTGTTGGCATTGAGTGGACTGCATGTGGGAATCATTGCGCTCATCATCTGGTGGCTGCTGTTCCCGCTGGACTACATGGGACTCAGAAAAGTGCGGCTCGTCCTCACGTTGTGTGCCATCGTCCTGTTTACCCTGTTCACAGGGATGTCCCATAGTGCAGTTAGGGCAACGGTCATGACGGGCATGGCATTTGCCTCGTTCATTCTCTACCGCCGTTCGGTAGCACTTAACGCTCTTGCGCTTGCGGCACTCCTCATTCTGGTATTTTCTCCCTCATCGCTATACAATGTAGGCTTTCAGCTGAGTTTTGTCTCGGTGGCAGCGTTGCTGGTGTTCACCCGTCTGCCCCAGTCACTGGAAATTGGCCTGGGTGGGTGGGCAGGACGTCTCACCTCGGCTGTTCTGGCTTCGCTGGTGGCCATGCTGGCAACCATGGCATTGACCGCCTACTATTTCCATACAGTATCGGTTTTGTCGGTGCTGACCAACTTGCTCGTCCTGCCCGTTCTGCCTGTCTTGATGGTGTTGGGTGCCCTCTTCCTGCTGGTCACAGCGGCTGGGATGCATTGGCCCGCACTCGACTGGGCGATAGATACGCTCTACCGTTACATCCACGGGGTGGCAACGGCTGTTGGCAGGATCCCGATGGGTCATTTTCAGGGTGTATATGTTTCCATGTGGGGTGTACTGGCCAGTTTTGTCATTATGGCGCTCATTGCTGCATGGCTCTATCGGCGCAGGTATGCTTACCTGTTGGGGGCTGGCATAGTTCTGGTACTCGCTCTCGCCCACTCGCTATGGATCGATGCCCAAACGCCCAAGCGGGGCGTGATCATTTTCAACGCATTCTCCTCTACCCCCATCCTTTATTATAACGACGGTATGGGATACGTCTGGACGCCCGACGACGAAGAGACTGATTCCACAGCTTTCTTTCAGTATTACGCCGGTTTCCTTGCCCGCCACCGCATCAGCCGGTTAAATTTTGTCTCTGCTGGCGACACCCTGAACCTTAACGATGCATGGATACGCCCACCCTATGCATTACTGATGGGACGGCGCTTGATGGCAGTGGGTAGCGGACCATGGCGCCACATGAAGGCAGCACAACGCCTCACCCTTGAGGACATTGTTGTCACCAAGCGCTATCATGGCACTGCAGCCACATTACAACGATTATACGATTTTCAACGCCTTATTCTTTCTGGCGTGCACTATGACATTTCTCCGCTAAGGCACGAGTGTGACTCCCTAGGCATTACTTACTACGACCTGGGCAAAGGAGCCCTCAACTTTATAGAGACAGAAAAGGCTAATGATGCTCCTGATAACCAGTAAAACGTGAAAAAGAAAAAAAACATGGACAACGCTATCAGTGCTTAAACATGCGGTCGATAGCCCGCTTGTCCTCACGCTCCTTGATGCTCTGGCGCTTGTCGAACTGACGCTTACCTCTTGCAATGGATATCACCAACTTGGCCAGACCCCGCTCGTTGATGAACAGGCGCAGGGGCACAATGGAAAAACCAGGCTGTAGAGTATCCTTGGCGATGCGGCGTATCTCCTTGCGGTTGAGTAACAGCTTGCGGTCGCGATGGGTCGTGTGGTTGTTATAGGAGCCGTAGCTGTACTCGGCAATATACATGTTCTTGACCCAAATCTCACCACCGATGACCATGCAATAGGTGTCGGTAAGGCCACACTTTCCTTGACGGATAGACTTGATCTCGGTACCCGTGAGCACAATACCCGCGGTGAAAGTCTCGATGATCTCATAGTCGAAGGTCGCGCGCCGGTTCTTTATATTGATATTGTTATGATGATCAGCCATGGTGATGAGCTAAATATTGGTGGTTAGTATTACTTGACGATGAACAATTCCAGAATGGCCTTGAGCAAGATGGGGAGAAGCAACAGCAGGGCCGAAGAAATAATCACAAACTTGCCGACTTTACTCTTCTTGACAAAAAGGTGATCGGTACCCCGATAGGCCATCCACGGCAAATAAACCATCAGAAACAGCACTGGCGTGAAATCGCTGGGTAAGAGATTGCGCAACACGATCAACAACACCAGGAAAATCAGGTTATAGAGGATGAAATCATTGAGCCTGGCCGTGGCGCCCTCGGTCTTCACCAGCTCTGGGTAGAAACCACCCAACAGGTATATGATGATGTAATAGCTGATGAAGTAGGTCGAGAACATGACGATACCGGTCATCAACGACTCACTGAACGAGATCGTGCGATCATAAATCATGGGCACAAAGCAGGACAGAGCCAACAGACACAACAAGGGAAGATAAGCGCTACGCATCACCTTGCCCGTCGGAATATTAGTCTCATTGATCAGCTCCCACCCATATTTAGGGGCAGTAATCACACACCAGATATTTTGCCAAATGCTCATACTCAAAAATTGCGGCTGCAAAGTTACTAAATAATTTACAAATATAAACTCTGTGGGACAATTTTAATTTACATTAGCAAAAAACATCGCAAAATATTGGATTTCACGAGTAAAACCACTACCTTTGCCCATCAAGCAAGAAAAGAGGCAAACAGTTTCATTATTCACCTAATCAATTACAAGAACAAGATGAAGAAATTATTTTTCGCAATGACTGCACTGCTCATGCTGGGCGCATGCACCCCAAAAGACGGGAACAAACAAGATGAGACAGCCACCATCGACAAGGGCCAGGCTGCTATCGAGAACATCATGACCCGCACGAGCATTCGCCAGTACAAAGATCAACCTGTGGAACAGGAGAAAATCGACATCATGCTCAAGGCTGCCATGGCCGCTCCCACTGCCGTCAATCTGCAACCCTGGCATTTCATTGTCATCAATGACAAGAAGACCATCGACCTGCTTTCCGGCAAGCAACCCACCAATGCACCGCTGCTGATTGCCGTGTGTGGCGATACCGACAAGACCACCATGCCCGACGGCAAGGGCAAGCTGCCTGACTTCTGGGTACAGGATGTATCTGCCGCTACCGAAAACCTGCTGCTTGCGGCACATGCCTTGGGATTGGGTGCTGTTTGGACAGGTGTCTACCCCATCATGGAGCGCACCGCCGATGTCGCTAACGTGCTCAACTGCCCCACAAACATTATCCCGCTGGCTGTAGTGCGTATCGGTTACCCTGATGAGTCACCCGAACCTAAAGACAAGTTCAAACAGGAGAACATCAGCTACAACAAGTTCGGTGGCAAGATGGAGTAAGCAATCCATCCATAACGTAAGAAATAAGAATCGCCCATTCAGATGAACTGCACCCCAAAAGTTAGACAAAAAACTTTTGGGGTGCATTATGTATCGAAAACATTCATTTGAAGAGAAACTTAATCTCGTTAACCAAGTATTATCTGGTACGTCATTGAAGGGTCTATGCAGAGGTTATGGCATAGACAAAGAATTAGTCAAGCAATGGGTGCTTAGGTATAAGAGGTATGGAGAGGTGGGTTTGCGGACAAAAACCGCAGGTTATGGGATGACCCCCGCAGAAAAAGAGCAAATAGTGCGCGAATATCTTGAAATTGGCGTACCTTTGCATGGGTTGTGCCTAAAATATGACGTAAACCGGTCATCAATAAAGAGATGGGTTAGAGATGTCAGGGAACATGGCTATGCATCTTTAGGTATCGCCAGGCAACGAGGCAGACCTTCAAATGGCATGGGAAGACCGAAGAAGAAAGAACCTCAGACAGAACTTGAGAGGCTTCAGGCGGAGAATCTCCGCTTGAGGGCGGAAAACGCGTTGCTAAAAAAAGTGAAGGCCTTAGTCGAGGAAGAACAGAAAGCCCGAGCACGTCTCAATGGGCAAAAGCCATCGATGAACTAAGGCCGGAATATCCGCTTGACTTATTGTTGCAGTTGAGGAAGATGGCTCGTTCCGTATTCTATTATCACCTGAAGCGGCTAAGGATCGGCGACAAATATGCTCAGGAAAAAGAGAGTATAAGACTGATCTTTCATGAGCATAAAGGCCGTTATGGCTATCGCCGCGTCACTGCTGAAATGCGGAATCGGGGGTTCGTTATAAACCACAAAACAGTGCAGCGCTTAATGGGTGGAATGGGTCTTAAGAGCAGGATCCGTCAAGTCCGTTACCGCTCGTACAAAGGTGATGTCGGCGTGACTGCTCCCAATATAATCGACAGAGACTTCTCGGCCGATGCACCCAATCGCAAATGGGCGACGGATGTGACACAGATAAATATCGGCGCCGTCAAACTGTATCTGTCCCCGATATTGGATATGTTCAACGGAGAGATCATCTCTTACAACATCTCCAGAAGCCCAAATCTGGAACAGGTATATGATATGCTGGACAAGGCATTTGCCAGGTTCGACAATCTTGACGGCCTCATCCTGCACTCGGATCAAGGCTGGCAATACCAGCACTTTGGCTATCGACAGCGGCTGGCGAAACATCATATTACGCAAAGCATGTCCCGCAAAGGGAATTGCCTCGATAACGCCATGGCCGAGAACTTTTTCGGAATCATGAAATCCGAACTCCTGTATGCCGAGACTTTTGAATCGGCCGAAGCCTTCATGAAGGCTTTAGATGAATATATAGACTACTATAACAATAAAAGAATTAAATCCAGGTTAAAAGGAAAGAGCCCGGTGCAATACCGAACTCTTTCTCTTAGACAATAATATTTAACCCGTCCAACTTTTTGGGGTCACTTCAAGAGAGTGGGCGGTTCTTATTATAATGCAGGCACCATGTGATCAAAACAGGAAGGTGTGGTACAACTCGGGAGTGTAGATACTGCCTTGATAAACTGCAGCCTTGAAAATTTCGTAATATATATAATAGAAGTTCAATGCGCACAAGGCCACCAGGGGAATCCAACGGCGCTGACGCCAAAAGTAACACATGGCATAACAGATCATGATCAGCGACAAGCCGCGCATGAGATCGCCTGGGCGGCTCAGGTACTGGGTAGTGTTACCCATCAGATTAAGGTAACCCAAACTCAGCAACATGAAGCGGTAAGTGGCAGGCAGCAATTTGTCAGACGCAAACATCTGCTTGATGGCAGGATAATACCATATCAATATGACTCCTGTCAACAGTGGGAACACACGTGTGGGACCCATCACGGAACGGAATGCGAAATAGGCACTAGTGGAGCTCAGACGATGATAATGCCCGTAACCGACCATGGCCAACATTTGCCCCGCCTTGTCGAAACACCAGTGAATCCACTGCGGGAAAGCGCCCAGGACCACACACAAGGCCAGCAAGGTGTAAGGCAGCCACCTCTTGGCAGTGCGAACAGGTATCAACGGGACAAAATACAGAGGGATGAGCAGGACCGACATCTTGTGGATCAGCATCGCCAATATGGACAACAACCCATACAGCCAAAACTTGCGACGGATAATTAACTCGACCATCACCACAAACAGGCACTCAACCACTGCTTGCCGCAGAGTGCTCATCCACTGGATATAGTATGGCCCCATAAAGATGCACAGGGCAATCCATGGCAGCAGTAACTTGCGGTGCCGCAACGCGTAATAGAGCAGGACAATGTGGAGAGTAGCCCAAAACGCGAAATAAAACACATAGCTCAAGCCCAACCGTCCCATGGCCCACGTCACAAAATGGAAACCTGGCTCAAAGTTTTCTCGTGAGAAATCGTTCAATGACTGCAGGCTCACATAGTAGCTGTAGTACATGTTATAATCCCACGAAGTAAGCCATCTGGCGGACGAAACAGCAATGTAGATAAGCAAAGCAACAACAATTTCCCACGAGAGGAAGGGCAATTCATGCCCGCCCTGAGTCAACTGCCGCTGCTCACGCTGGCTCACATGCCATCCGAGCAATGCCATCATAATGGCTGTTCCTGTATAAACCGTGAGACTCAGTACCATAATATTGAGCGATTACTTGACAAGCGACATGTTGATGGTCAAACCGTAATTGCTGTTAGTGGTCGGGTAAGAAGAAGTGGATACAAGAGGTGTATTGGACTGATAGTCGAAATAAGCACCCATCGTGATGCGCTTGCTCACCACATAATTTGCCGTGAAATTCACGCTCCATGTGCGGGTACCGCTGGTAGCTTGAGCCGTATTGGACTCAATCTTACGAATCAGAGCGGTATTGCTTGACATCTTCACGTTAAGGTTGAACGTGAGGTCGTTATTCACATTCTGCTGCTTTGTCTTAAGCTTAAGCACCTGATTGAAGTTGGCAATTTTGTAACTGCCACCCAACGTGAATGAACGGGACAACGCCTCCACCAGCTGACCAGCTGACGGGTTAAGCGTGAGGGTGCGCTGATCATCATACTGCAAATTCAAAGAGATGTCGTTAAAGAACGTGGCAGTAAATCCGATCAATGGCGCAAATTTCTCAGTCAGCGAGACTGAAGAGATATTGTAGGGAGATGACGGAATTGCGCCACCAGTCAACACGTCCTGGGTAAAGCCAAGTCCATTGCCGATAGTCACCCAATCACTGAACGAGTTGAAGGAGCCCACATTGTAAACACACTGGTAAGCATGGTTGAGCGAGAACGACTTGAACATCTTCTTGAAGAACGGAATGCGCATCAAGCCATCATAGGTAACACGCCAGTTGGGTAATATTGCCTTCAAGCCGGGGAAGGGATTCAAGTCAATCTTGCTGGCATCCTTACCTGAGTAAGCAGCCAAGAAAGCAGGAATCATCACGTCGCTGCTGGAGGTGTTCACAACGCCATTTTCAGGATTATAGGTATTACCAGCCATAGCTGTACCCTCAAAGAAACCAACCACTGGATAGGTTGTACCCATATACCTCTGTTGCAACCTTTCAGCAATAATAGGTATATTCTCGAGGAACTTGTCGAACGTGCCATTATGGTAATTATCAGCAGCCTTCACCGTCTGCATAGCAGTCGCAAGAGCAATATGCGTCTTAGTGTAGCTTCCTCCATACATAATGGTGGGGTTAGCATACATGAACTGGATTTGGTCAGTACGGTTATCGGTTCTGTTACCGTTCAGCGTAATCTTGAGGCCGGCAATGGGCTCAAGCTGAACCTCGGCATTGAACTCCTTGGTTCGGGCATAAATTGCAGGGGAGGTCTGGGTCTGATCACCCATCAGCCAACCGCGGTTCTTGGACCTCTCAATATAAGATTCACCAGCAAAGCCAAAGGCGAAATCAAGACCAGGAGCCATGACATCGTAGTGAGTTGATTGACCAAATATATCACCGACTTCAGGGATATATTGCGGTACACTGAGAGAAGTCGTATGTTTATAACGCACATTGATATTACGGACACTCATCAGCACGCGGGCCGTGTACTGGGCAGCCTCGGTAAAGAAGTTGTGCTTTTCTTCACTCTGTACCTCGGTAATGGTGAACTTCAAGTTCTGATCACCCAGTGTGGTGATTTCCACATTGTCTTTATCCTTGACTTTAAACTCCACCTTGAACGGCTCACCTTCGCTAGTCGTCGCCTGCACCTTCACTTTCTTAACACCCAGCTTATGGTTGATGACCACTGCCGAGTCGGGACTCAATTTGATGGTGCGGGTGAACTTTTTGGCTTTCTCCTTCTTTGTGGATTTGGAACGCTTCGTGGACTTGCTTGAGAAACGTTCGTCCACTTTCTTGAGGTAAGGAATCTTACCATAGAACTGTTCCAAACTGAATCGACCGTCCAGCGAACGTGTCGTCTGGTTAGCGATCGTGTTACCCGAAGAAACTTCATCGACAACAGCTCCGCGATCCCATCGATAAGTCGAATTATAAGAAGCATTAGCTGTAATCCAACTCAAAATGGGTATTTGGGAGAATGGAGCCTTATAGGAGACGGTGAAGGTCTGATTATAGGCCCATGGAGTACCCAAACCCTTGATAGACGACATCACCGAATCACGCCAGTCACGGTATTCATCGGGGAAAAGCTTGCGGTTAACCTGACCTACAGGCTCTAGGATATGGGCAGTAGTATTGCTGTTGAATGTCATCGACAGAGACTTGGTGAAATTCCAAGACAAGGCGAACTGACGGTCCCACAGGAAGTTTTTACTTACTGACACAGGCAGTTCCACATCAATACCCGTCTCGTTGCGAGTCTGTTGCTCATAGTAGTAACGGGAAATATTGGTGCTGAATGCAATATTAGTCGGCAACCAGCGAATCTCCCAATCACGGAAGAACTTCATATCCTTGTTTTTCTCGTCAATGAAGTATGAGAATGGCTTGAATGGCTTAGCGTAAGGCGTCCAGCTGTATTGCATACTGCCTCGGTAATCATTGGTGTTCTCATATTCATTCTCGGGGTCGTTCAGGTGTTGCTTGGTGAAGGAGTAACTGAAGGTGAAGTTAGTGGGATCCCATGGCATGGGATTCTTCATGGTCTTCACATCAAACTTCAGGCCCGAAATCGAGAAACTCTTGGCCGTACGCTGAGTCACAGCATAATTCATGATGCTATCCTTCTGTTGCTTGGTTTCACAGATCTCGACAGCCTCCTTCAACTCAACGTCCTGGTCAAGCGGGTTATACTTGGGCTTTGTCTTTTCATTACTATAGGAATAGTAAATAGGCGCATGCAGTTTGGCCTTCTCCGGAATGAAACGACCCAAGTCGCCTTGCACAGCAAAGTTATACTGGTCATAATTGTCAAGGCGCCTCATGGACAGACTCTGGTCAACAGAGCCAAAGCCCTCGGTTTCCTTGTGAAAGCCCATGTTGAGGGTAGCGATGTCACTCATATTGAGCGTCATCGAGGCCTTTGCAGCCCAACCGCCCTCGCTATCAAAATCGGTAACGCGCAATTCATCGACCCAAACGACGCAGCTCTTGGTCGACGGTGAATTGTTACGCACACCAATAAGCATCACACGAACCTTACTCAACGACGGATTACCCATCACATAGACTTTATTGTTGGGGTGATCTTCGTCAACATCTTGATAACGGACAGCATAGCCCACATCAGCTACACCTGCCATTTTGTCGGCATTGCGGTGTTTCTTGGCGTTGACAAGGACATCAAGATTGATGTCAAGCATGTTCTCCTCAGGCCATACCTTGAGTCGGTCGCTACTGCTATTGGTGCTGTAACGGCCAGGAGGTGTCAGTGTGAGGGGTATTTCATACTCATAGTAGTTGTTTTTCACATCCGAGCCCAGACGGACAAACAGTGAGATATCACCATTGCGCAGATTAGTTGGGTTATCAATCAAGGCCTCGTTGTGGACAAACATCTGGAGGCGCTTGTAAGTGCGCAGGTCAAGATCCGTGTTGCGGTACACTCCTCGGGCATCACCAGCGTCAAGGTCAGCAACTGCAAGCTGCATGGACTGCTCATTGAGCTGAGTAATCTGGGACTGACCGCTATCAATGATACGAGATACGCCAGGAGGCAACACATAGTTGACAGGCTCACGCGAAGCGTTTTCCTCAATATTAACGGTATTGATACTGATAGTACCGTTGGCGGGATGTTCACCACGCATATTGAGGTTATACTTGTAGTTACGCCACTCACCACGCACCAGCTCCAGTGAAGCGAAACGAAGGTGGGTTGTAGCATGGAATCCTGTCAGGAACATACGCATGAAACGGATAGTGGAGAAGTCCTGGATCGAGCCCACCTTGGCCTGATACAATGCCAGGGGAATCGTGAACTGGTACCAGGTAGCGCGTTGCGTCTCACCATTTCGTGTGTGGACATTGGCCACCTGTTTATCGGTGATAAAGTTCATGCCCACTTGCATCGAGTCGGGATGGATAGCAACCCTGTACTGGAAGTAGCGCTCATACTCGTTCAATGTGTTATCCTGGTTGATATCTTCAACATCAGGCGTAGAACGGGAGGTCTGGTACTGACCGTCTGAGGCGTCGGTCTGCGATAACGAGTTCCCCTCGGTTCCGTTATAATGCTTATATCGGTCGTTGATCGAGTAATGATTCTCGTCATAGTAGGAATGACGGTAGAATGCATAGTTGTCAGAACCGGGATCATTGAACGGTGAGAACGGGTCATTCTGCATCGAAGCCACAGTGGATTCAGGCAGAACAGCGCGCAGTTCGCTAAGGAAATTGGTGTAGGTGGAATGAGCCAACTCCTCGGTCGTCGATAATCCGTTAAGACCAACGTCTTGCAGGATACGGGCACCATTGGTGTTATCAAAGGCGTATGTCAATGAGGACTGAGATGATACCTTACCCCAAATGGTATTGGTCACATAGGTCGTATCGCCATTAATGGGAAGACCGTTCTCATAGCTCTTGAGACCATCCTTAAGGATATCCTCACTCACCTCACCCAAGTTGAAGTACAGGTAGCCGCCATCCTGGTTGCCCAATTCAGGATCCATAAACGGGTCGAGCATCCAGAACTGGATGTATTCAATATTGGATTGCTCAAAGTTGGTATTGTCAATCTTGCGCATAATACCACCCCATCTCTTTTCAGGATTCAAGAGGTAGCCATCAGGATCGACATTTGTTCCGTCCAGATTGTACGGGCCACGTTCACGCGGGTAGAATGAAAGGTTCAATGTCTGGATGACCGAAGACTCACCATAGTTGAGTTCACGACCGGGGAACACCTCACTAAATGCCACCTCGCGAGCATAGGGATAGGACAAGGCATCAAGGTCATTCTTGATGTATCCCGGGGCATAAGATGAATTACGCTGAGTGAACAGGCGATCGACAGTGTACCACGACAATAACGCGCGGTTCTTGCCATAATTCACATCATTATTTAATGATGCCTCGGGGAATAATGGTGATGATGCCGGACCCTGAGGAGTCGAAGCCAAGAACCAGGAGTACGGCGTACGCATATCAATACCCGACTGGGTAGATTCGAAATCATCGATATAAGAACTACCCGAGTTTGAACCCGTCTTGGCCTGATGAGGCAATAATTGGGCAAATTCACCTTGGAAACTCAGGCTGGAGGGGGCAGTAGCGTTAACGGTAGGAATCTTGTTAAGCAGGTTGGTAAGCCACATGAACTGGGTATTGTAGGACATGTTCAAACCCCAGATGGTGTTGTTGACCAATTCACTACCAATAGCCACCTTGTCACCGATGGCTTTTTCACCATAGTGCATAACTGTTCCACCGATGTGGAAGTTCTTATTAAAGGCATAGTCCAAATCCAAGCCGAGCAGTGTCTTGCGCTGCATGCTGAATGTGGATTGATTCTCTAGCGATACGTTGATGTTGGTTCCCGCATCAATAATGCTCTGGTTGGTGATGGTGACAGTACCCATCGTGTAATCGACGGTATAATCGCTGTTCTCAGTCAAGGTTACACCACCAGCAGTTACGACTACCGATCCTCGGGCAACGTTGGTCGCATTCAGCCTGATGACGCTACCGGAACTCGACTGGTACTCACCAGCAAGAACAAACTTGTTCTTGTCACTGAACTGTTGCGCAACAGTCAGCGTTGAGTCATACAACTCCGTGTATATGTACTGTTTGGCGGTCTCATCATCACCGAATTTCTTTCGCAGATGTTCACCAAAAGGTTCCACAACCGGGAAAATGATCTTACCAGTCGAGGACTGGACCGTATAACCCTCTATATAGTCGAACTTACCATCAATGTTCGTTTCCTGATTGGCATCAAGACGGTCCAGGTTCATCACCTGAAGCAGAGGTACACCATTAATTACTCCAGCTGGGATATAGGTCAACTCATTGCCCGTGGTGTCACTCAAGTACTTAATATTGAGCTTAAAATTGTTCTTCTGAATCTGGTAGGCGCCTACGGCATATACATTCTTCATTGCCAAATCCCACATGGGCAGGTAAGGGGATGCCGTGGTTCCCTTCAACATCTTGACGTAGAGCGATTGTTCGGTTGAAGTAATGTCGCTCGAGAATTCACCCACCTGATAGGTACGTCCTCCGTAAGTATAAGAATAGGCAACAGCAAGGATCTCATCACTCGCCAGTGCGGTCTTGAGCATGATGTAACCCAAGCTTGCGTTCAACGTGTACTCGGATGAAGTCAGCAACCTAGCGCTCTCAATTTTCTCATAGTCCTTACCACCCTCAAAATCAAAATCCTTTAATGGCAGCAGAGCGGTCGAAGCCTTACTCATATAACGGGCATCAGGATACTGTTCCTTGATGGTGGACAACATATCGTTTGAGTTGTTACTGGGCAGAGGATCTGTTGATCCGTTCCAGTGGCGGTTACTGATGATAGACGGATCGCTCTCACCCACATCCATAAAGGCCATGATGTTCCTCGCCTCGTTATAATTGTTGCGCTTGTTGGTGATCCACACCTCAATGCGGTTAATCTGAATACCTGAGGAAACCAGAGGCAGGCGCGAGCACCAAGTATCATAGTTGTCACGGAAGAAATGGGACAGGAAGAAGTTGCGGTTCTGGTCATACTTGTCTGCCGAGATATAATACTCGGTCGTCTGGGAACCGCCCTTACTGCTAACCGTCTGTGATTCACTATTCTGCTGAGAGACCAGGGCTGTAGCGGTCAACTTGCCGAACTGTAACTTGGTCTTGACACCAAACAGTGCGGCACTACCCCTAATCAATGACGATCCAGTCGTCATGCTCACATTACCAGCCTCGATGTTCTTGATAATTTCATCCTCTTTACCTTCGTAAGCCAGTTTCAGGTTCTTGCTGTCGAAATCAAATGTTGCTCCCGTATTATAGGACATGTTGAAGCGCATCTTGTCACCCACAGTAGCTGCAATGTTAGCCTGGATCTTCTGGTCGAAGTCAAAGTAGGTCTTACGGCGCTGCGAGACGGACAAGGCAGGGTTATCTGTCGAGTTGCTCTTAACACCCATGTTGATGACAACCGAACCAGTTGTCTTGAGCTGTACTCCACCAGGGCCGAACACTTTTTCCAGTGGTCCCATACCAAACTGCATATCCAGGAAGTTAAAGGGATCCTTTTCCTCCTCTTGGGCGCTCTCAGCATTCTTCTGACGGTAATACTCCATCATCGACCGTCTGAAGTCCGCATTGCTGTACTCATCGGGCGACATAATGAAGGGGGTGACAATGTCATTATCACCAAGTTTTGTATGCACAACGTAACACCCAGTCTCTGGATCAAATTCGACCTCAGATGTGATATTTGAAGGTGTTTTCAGGTCTGCTGCATATTCTCCCAAGCCCTGCACATCGCCATAATTCTGGGGTATAGTGGGCTTGACGTCGAAGTGAAGGTCTATCGACGGAGTCTTTTGCTGTTGGGCCGAAGGACGGGTATCAGGAGGCGGTGGAGGTGGGGGCAACGTGCTGGTGACATACTGAGCCAGCAACGAGTCATTACCCGCCCACCAACCGATGAGTGTGCCAATGAGTATCGCAATAAATATTTTTTTTCGATTCAGCATTCTTTACAGTTTTCGGCTTTCGGTGCCAGCAGTATTGGCGTTTTCTACTGACGACTGAAATCTCTACATCATCTTTAAGGCCTGTTTGATGGCATCTTCAACACTGAGCGCCGGGTTGCTGGTAAACAGTGACTTCAAAGCCCGCTGGGATGCCTGCTGAGAGAAGCCCAACATAACAAGAGCGGCAAGCGCTTCGTCATGGACTTCGCCTGCAGTTTGACCTATCTGTTGTAATAACGTATCACTAGTCGATTTTATTTTATCCTTGAGGTCAACTATTATTCGTTGGGCCGTTTTAGCTCCTACACCCTTGACCGATTTAAACATGGCCACATTACCCGCAGCAATGGCGCTGGACAGTTCATCGACACTCATCGAGGAGAGCACCATGCGGGCGATATTCGGTCCGACGCCAGAAACAGAAATCAACGATACGAACGCTTCGCGCTCACGCTTGTTGGCAAATCCAAACAATGTGTGGGCATCCTCACGAATCACTTCATAGGTATACAACATAGCACTACCACCCTGCTCCACTCTTGTCAATACATCGTAGGTCGAAAGAGTGATGTTGAGCATGTATCCTATCCCATGATTGTCCAGAACAGCGTATGCTGGATTCAGTTCAGCGATTGTTCCTCTGATATAATCTATCATAATCTCTCTATTTTAATATGATTCCAAGGAGTTGATTGATGTCTCCAATTTGAATCTCATTATCATAATTCACGTCGGCCCTCACCAGTGCAGCGGCATCATCTTTTGGCCAGTTCCCCAGCATGATGTCAAGCAGTGCTCCCACATCGGCTATTGTCACTTCATTATCATTATTGACATCTCCCTGGAGCAACGTGTTTCTAATGACATGATTGATGGCTGCTGTCGCATCCAGTTTTCCACCACCCCATCGCTGGGCATCACCACTAATCACTGGTTCGTCCTTTATGCAAGTCTCCCTCAAAATTTCACGCACTGCCGATGGGGAAAGTGATGGATTGATCTGAAGCATTAATGCCACGGTACCTGTTACCACAGGTGCTGACATGGATGTACCGTGATTAACGTAGTAAGGATAAGAACTCTCATTCACAACTACATCAACCAGCCAATTATCCCGATTGGATTTCTCATCATAGCGATTAGCCGACGAGAACAAGGATTGTCCAGGGGCACATAAGTCCGGCCTGGAGATGCCGCGCTCATCAGGACCGTAGGATGAAAAATAGGCGATATCTCCGGGGACACTATGATACAGCACATGTGTCTCACCTCTATTGTCAACATAACTGTAACGCGAACTGTAGGCGCCGACCGAGACGACACTGTCACTCGTTGCCAAGTCACTGATAGAGCCGACTGGCGACCCGCCTGTCGCATTTTCAAATCCGAAAGTGTAGAAGTATGTATTCTTAGTGCACCACCCTACTAGTTCGGTCGGTTCTTCAACCACATACTGAAGTCCCAAGAGATGTCCTGAGACCCTCGAAGTGGCGTCAAACATCCAATAGGAATGATAGCGTGAAGCATCGCCATCGGTGTTTGAACTGTCATCAATAAACGATGGTTCGTATGCGTTCGCAAAAATCATTTCTCCAGTATAGTATTGAGCAAAGACAGTATCGGTTTCACTCGACAAGTGATAGACACTGTCCTCAGGCAAAACGCCGATAACGGGTGAAGCATATTCCAGCATCCCGCTATTGCGGTTAATGATGACAACTCGTGACTTGTGAATCTGCCGGCCATCACTCCACATGCTCACGTATCCTTCACGTTGCAGCCCACCCCACTGGTTTCTCAAGAACGTAGTTACTGTATCACCACGTCCCATCAGAGACTTACGGAAGCAGATGGGAGCATCGCCGTCATTGCCGGCAGACAAGACGCAGATGCGTCCAGGACCACTCATTGAATCAAAAGCCTTACATAGCGGAGAAGTGCCATTGTTTGGTCCCTCGTTACTTCCTAGACTCATATTGATGACACAGGGTTGATGATGACGGTCAGCATAATCAAAGATGTACTTGATTCCGTTGGCAATATTGACATCATTCAATTCACTTTCGGCCATACCACACACGACTATATCCGCCTCTGGCGCAACACCATACAGTCCGTTAGGCAAATAACTGCCTGCGGCAGTACCCGTCGTGTGGGATCCATGGGAAGCGGTTGTGCAATCAGTCGTTAATGAAGCGATCTCGACTGGGGTTTCATAGCAACTTCCTGGCAAGGTGAGCCCTTCTACTATAGGAGCATTGCCAGTACTATCGCATGGCAAATACACGGCACGCACCCTGGAGCCGCCATTCTCGTCACAAAGATTGATGTGATTGAAATCTATGCCTGTATCAATCACTCCGACAATGACACCACGCCCCTTGAATGCAGTCACCTGATTTTCACCTGAATGCAAGCTGTTAACCCGTGAAAAATAACGAGCGCTATCGTTGCACAAACTCAAATGACGTGCCAACGAAATGTGACTCACCCCATCCATCTCTACCAATTCATTCATAGCATGAATAGGCACTTGAGCGGTAATAAAACCTTCAAACTGGCCATTAACGACAATTTCAGATTGCCGTAATCGCTCCAGAACAGTGTCATCCTGAATTCTGATAAAAGCCAGATAGCAATTGCTATCCCGTGATGGAGTGCGAATGCTACCGGCAAACTGACGTTGAGCAATCGCCAACTTTGATGCTGCACTCAACGGGTTATTGGCCCATGCGGCGGGCATGAGCACAAGCATCATGGTGTATATCAGAATTTGCCTATACACCCCAATGGTATTATATGCTCAATAAAATATCAATCAAGGCATTGATATCGCTAATGGAAACTTCGCCATCATAATTCAGATCGGCACGTCTTCTCGTTTCACTATCAACAAGACCTCCCAAGATGATATCAATGAGCACATTAACGTCGCTTATGGTCACCTCGCCGTCATTATTCACATCGCCGTTTTTGGGCTCAATGTGAAGGACATAACGCATGCCAGCATCGATATCGAGCTTGCCATAGCCCCATCTTATCGGGTCATCGGTCAACACATACTCATCTTTATAGCAGCTGTGTTTCAACACATCACGAACATCGGCTGCGCTCAAATTAGGATTTGCCTCCATCCACAGGGCAATTGCTCCAGTCACGACAGGAGCCGACATCGAGGTACCCAAGTCAGGACAATAAGGATACTCAACGCCATCAACCCATGCCGAAGGTTGCCAATAATAAAGATTAGGAGCCTCCACGTCATAACGGTTCGCCGAAGCAATCACCATCGAGCCCGGAGCGCACACGTCTGGGCGAGGTATTCCGTTCTCGTCTGGGCCATAGGAAGTAAAATCAGATAATTCCATCGGAGGGATTCCAGAGCGGTGATAAGTTGAACCATCTCTCAATGGCAGGTACTGACGGGTATTGTAAGCTCCTACAGAAATCACACTGTCGGTCGTGGCCAAGTCACTAATGGAACCCATCGAGGATCCTGTTTCTACCCATGGCAGGTCATAATTCCTGAAATAGGCATACATCGATGACCATACAGACAATTCGATGGTTGACGGGCTATAATACTGGAAACCGAGAGCATAGTATCTGGAAGCCGCAGTCATATCCAACTCACACAAGGAACTGGGATTGCCATTCTCCTCGATGGTGCCGTTCATCTGAACAGTTCCAGTATAATAACGGGCCAGCAAGGTGTCGGTCTCAGTAGAGATTGTTGCCGAAACACCCTGGATAGTGGCGCCCAATGCTCGGGAGCGGTAGAGGATGCTGCCATCACGGGTATCGACAACTACGAGGCGGGTATTGAATGCCTTTCCGTTTTTGCTCCATGCGTTGACATAGCCAGTCTTGCTCAGATTACTGCGGAAACCGTTAACCAGCGCAGTAATTGTGTCCTGGGCACTAGTTGTATTGCGGTGAATGCAAACTGGGGTAACACCGTCATTACCAGCCGAAACGACTATCACACAACCCGGACCAGACAACTGTTTGCACACGCGGTTCAGATAGGAAGAGCCATCGTGAGCGCCAACGTTTGACCCTAAGCTGATATTAATTACACAGGGTTTGCCCTGGCGTATAGCATAGTTATGGATATAGGAAATACAGTTGGCGACACGGACATCGTTAAGTTCGTTCTCAGGCATACCGCAAACAACTATATCAGCATCAGGAGCTATGCCATACCATCCATTGGGACGATAGCCTCCAGCGGCAATTCCTGCTGTCTGTGTTCCGTGGGTAGTATTCGGATCATCGGTAGTAAGACCGGCGATCTGGTTCGGGTCTTCGTAGATGCTGCCAGGTAGTTTAATTCCTGAAAACACTGGAGATACACCTGTCGAGTCCATAGGCAAGTAAACGGCCTTGACGCGTGTGACACCATCCTGGTCACACAGGTTGATGTGGTTGAAATCAAAGCCGCAGTCAATTATTCCGACAATAACATCCTTGCCCGTATAAGGCCTGCCAAGATTATTTCCAAGGTGCACGCCATCTACACGTGAGTAGAATCGTGCACTGTCGGAACAGGTCATCAATGTGATAGCACTGGCAACATGCTCCACACCGTTAACACGCTTGATTACATTATTATTGACATCCTTCTTGACAATGGCTGAAACAAAACCATCATAACGGGCTGTTATCTCCACACCGACCGCCTTGAGGTCATTTTCATTAAGGTTATCATTCACCTTAATAAAAACGTCACGGAAGTCGTTGTATGTCTCCTCGGCTCTTAAGGCAAAACCCATAAGCAGCGCACAAATACCTAAAACATAAAGTAGTCGTCTCATATTCTTGATTCCTTTTTTGTGTCCTTTTCCAGACTATGTTTAAATCGGCAAAATTACACAAACTCAAGCGAAAAGCCAAATTAATTTTGTGCTTTTCCCTAATGCGTTCTCTGTTTAATTAGAACAAAGAATGCGAGCAGCCAGAATAACCAGCTGCCCGCATCTGTATAAAGGTGAATAATCGTTTTACTTCAAGCTGTTAACATAGTTACGCAGGGACTCGTTGTCAGGATCATTCTCCAGCCACTTCTGATAGTATGTCTTAGCCGTAGCCTTGTCACCCTTGGTGAAGTAGTAGGTGGCGAGGTAGTTATAGGCATACTTGTAGTAGCGGGTGTAATCGGCCTTATTTTCCTTTGAGTCAAGGATGCTGAGCAGCTCGTTGTAGGCTGCCAGTGCGGCTCCATTATTGTTGTCACCCTCACGGAACTTGGCAATCTTGGCCTTCTGGTTCACAATCTGTACGTTACCGGGAACCAGCTTGTCAACCTCGTCGATATACTTCTGTGACTTAGCAAGCGCATCAGCCCTGGTTGCGTCATCCAGAGACTCTGAGCTAGCGATACCCAGATAGTAGTTAGACAGGGTGAAAAGGTCATTGGACTTGTTGTTGCCACTGTCCACCAGACGCTGGTAGTACTCAGCTGCTTTAACAAAATTCTCAGCATCGGCATAGCTGTCACCCATGAAGCGGATCAGGTCCACATTATTGGGATTCAGTTCAATAGCCTTCTCGTAAGCTGCGATGGCCTCCTCGGGCAGACCGGCATTCTGCAAAGCCTGGCCATAGTCGGTATAGTCGCGCACCTCATAGTTTGAACCCTTGGGCAAAGCGTTGGAAAAGAACGACCTACCGGCCTCCACTGCCTCAGGCCACTTCTGAAGCTGAATCAGGTTGTAAAGCTGCATACGCTTCATGTAGAACACCTTGTCATCGGTGGGGTTCAGTTTGCTGATCAGTTCGGTTGCAAGATCCAGAGACTGCTGATATTTCTCACCGAAGAACAACAGCTGTACATAGCGCACCTCATCCTGAGCAAAGTGGTTGGGGTTCTTGATGTACTTGCCATACTGCTCAGCTGCCTTGGCACCCAAGTTGTCGGCATAGTACTTCTCGGCAAGTTCGCGCTGAACCAGAGCCGAACCAGGAACCTTAGCCTGCAACTCCTCCAGACGCTCGATAGCCATCTCGGGATTCACGTTAAAGTAGGTGTTGGCATACTTTACATAGGCCTCAATGTTATTGGGATCCTTGTCAAAGGCCAACTCGTAGATGCCGGCTGCATTACCCCAGTCTTTCTTGTCAGCCTTGGTGTCGGCCTCAAAGATGTAGCTGTCGGGGTCATCAGCGTTCCACTTGCGGGCATTCTTGATGCACTTCTCAATGTCCTTGGCATAGGTGGTAGGATTGGCATCATAGAAAGCGCGGGCAATTTCCATCTCTAGCTTGGAATCCTTCTTGGAGAGCTTGCGAGCCTTCTCCAGCAACACTTTCGCGTCGCCGCCATTCTTCAGAGCGATGGCAGCCTGACCCACATAGTTGTAAGGATTCATGGCATTGGCCGAGATACCTTTCTCAAAGTTGGCAGCTGCATCGGCAACCTTACCCTGATGCAGAGCAATCTGACCGAGATAGTAGTAGGCTTCAGCCTTGTCGGTGCTAGCCGAGTTCAAATTGCGCTCGAGCAGCTCCTTGGCGTTGTCCAATTTGTCAACCTTGTAGTACTCAATACCGTCCTTGTAGCCTTGTGCATTGGCTACCAGCGATGCACCCATCAACATGAGTGATGCAAATAAGAATTTCCTTTTCATTGTAGTAACAATTTAATGTTTATATCCGTTAGTTAGTTTTGTTTTGAAAGCAGTTTTGCAAAATCCGTGCCAATTTGCCAGATTATTGGACTTCAACGTATCTAACTGGCTCGGCGGCCGGCAAAATTCCGGTTTGCAGAATGATTTTCTGGCCGATCACACCGGTCAAGAAGGTGAAAAAGCCATGATCCAGCATTCCGTTATAGGAAGCATCAATCGCCCAAATCGTGCGCACCAGCGGATAATCGCCGCTATTAATATGTGCCTGGTAGGGCTTAACACCTTGAACCTTGTCATCACCGCGAACAGGCATCACCTTGATGCGGTCGGTGAAGTCGATCACACTCACCTCGTTCTTGGTTTTGAGTTCCTCATATTTCTGAGCGATCGGAATCTCGGCAGACTTCAAGTCACTGGTGATCCAACTTACACCAATGAAGCCGATCACATTCTTATATTCCTCAACAGCCTTAAATACCTCTGAACTAGACCCGCGTGCATACACATTGGGGCCAAATTGACCTCCATTGAGGAACTTATCTTTCATGTAATGGACTATGCCGGTGCCTGAGCCGTCAAACATCACCTTGATGGTGTCGTTTTTCAACTTGGTGGGGAACACCTCTCCCCATCTCTTTACCTTTCCAGAGAAGATGTCGCGCAAGTCATCCATCGACAATTCATCAATGTCATTCTGTTTGTTGACAATGATGGCAACGGCATCCACGGCAATCATGCGGGTACGATAACCACGACCGATCTTCTTGAGGCTTTTCTTTTGCTCGGGAGTCAGGTCGTGGGAAATGATGATAAGATCCACCTTATTGTGGAACAGCGAGTCCAGAGCGTCATGCTCATTGATGTATTCGGGCATAATGCTGGCCTCAGGATATTGGTACTCAAACACAGCAATCTCCTGCTCGAGCACGCTCTGGAATGACTCATCACACATGATACGCGCCAGACCACGTGTACTGGTGCTCTTGGGACGGCGGTCACCGCATGATGTTATCACCAGTGCAAGCAAGAACAAGGTCAATGCCAATATGCTATTTTTTTTCATCATTGTCTTCCTTCTTTATTATAGGTAGTGTAGCGCTCTTCATCGTCTGCCGATTCATCATAACGGCGCATGCCGTAAGTGTGCTCACCTTTAATCTCACGGTAACCGCGATAAAGACCATAGGCGGCAAATACAACCGCAAACAGCCAACGCAGCCTGCCCAGATTGAAAAGGTCAATCGTCATGAGCACGGCCATGCCCAGATAGACCAGCACCATAAAGATGCCGAAAAGCATCTTCAAGACTTGAGTAACGCTTGATTGCCTCATGTTCATTCTCTTGTTGTAATAATAGTGTCAGTTTTGCCGTTAGACTCGCTGATCTCAAAATCGTTTATAATAATCAAACGACAAAGTTAACATTTTATCTTGATTTGCGATGTTAATTATATAAAATTTCTTTTCACAATCCTCCAAAATTGATTACATCAAATGGCTTTTCATGCATCATATCAATAAAAACAGTTAAAAAAATGATTATAATAAAAAAATACTTGGGAATTATGGTAAAAGTGTGTATATTTGCATCACCTTAAATCAAAGCTTTTATTCATACTATTTTTTCCTAGGCACTTTCGTTGTGATAACGAAGTGCTTTTTTTACGAACAAAAAAACGCTAGACAACATGGGTAATTGTCCAGCGTTCTTATTTGATATAATAATTCCTTATTCCTCAGGAAGGGCACGGAAACCCTTTCCTAAAATTTCAGAACTCTCCATAATGTTGACAAAGGCGTTAGGATCGATGTGATAAAGTGCCGAACGCAACTTAATCATGTCTGAACGGTCAAGAGTCACATACACCATCTTGCGCTCCTTGCCTTCATAAAGGCCACTACCTGTGATGCAGGTACCGCCACGCTTGATATCGTTGATGATATAATCGCGTATCGGGTCAGGATCATCGGTAATGATGAACATTGTCTTATAGGTTTTGATACCATCTACAACAATATCGATTACCTTGCCCTCGATGAAGATAATAAGAATCGAGTAAATAGGCAGACGAATGTCACCAAAGGCGATAAGCGTGCTCAAAGTGATGATGCCATCAACAATCATGACAAGCGTACCCAGAGAAATCTTGGTGTACTTGTGAAGGATCATTGAGATGATATCAGAGCCGCCACTCGTTGCACCCGAGCGGAATATCAGACCGATAGCTGCGCCATAGATAAGTCCTGCAAGAACCGTATTGAGGAAGTAGTCGGGGGCAAACCAGCCACCATGATGAGGAATCTCAACCATTGACGGGCCAGCCACTTGTGTAATTGCTCCATCATGGATAACGGGATTGTATCCCCAAACCGTCTCCAGAACGAAAGTGAACAGGAAAATCAATGCGGTCGAAATGATGGTCTTGATGCCGAATTTAGGTCCCAACACCCATGTGCCGATGATGAGCAAAGGTACATCCATACAGATGGCATAGAGTGAAATCTTCCATGGCCACAAGGTATTGAACACGTTACTCAGACCATAGGTTCCACCGGGTGCCATCAGATAGGGATTGACAAACATCACATCACCGATGGCAAACAATGCGCTACCAATCACCAACAACAGGTAGGCCCAAACCTCACGCCACAACTTCCGCTTAGGATCAATCGAAATCATACCTGCACCAGAATTAATAGTTACGGGCGAAGATCACACGGCGATGGCTAGGTTTGCCGGAGTAGATACACTGGCCTTCCTCCTCGGGCGCATCCAGAGGAATGCAGCGGATAGTCGCCTTGGTTTCTTCTTTGATCTTCTCCTCGGTCTCGGTGGTACCGTCCCAGTGAGCCAGGAGGAAGCCGCCCTTCTCAATCTGCTGTTTGAACTCATCCCAGGTATCCACCTTATAAGTCATGCGCTCACGCTGGTTGAGGGCTTTGGTATAGATGTTCTGCTGGATTTCCTCAAGCAGATCCTTCACGCGGTTCTCGATACCAGCCAGTTGTTCGCTGCTCTTCTCGAGCGTATCACGACGCATAACCTCGACTGTGCCTGCTTCGATATCGCGTGCACCAAGTACGAGACGGACGGGTACACCCTTAAGCTCATAATCGGCGAACTTGAAGCCGGGACGCTTGTTGTCGGCATTGTCATACTTCACTGAGATGCCCATGCCGCGCAGGTTGTTGACGATGGGTTCAACCACCTTGTTGACCTGCTCGAGCTGTTCATCGGTCTTATAGACAGGCACGATAACAACCTGAATAGGAGCCAAATGCGGAGGCAGTACCAATCCGTTGTCATCGCTGTGGGTCATAATCAACGCACCCATCAAACGGGTAGAAACACCCCACGAGGTTGCCCAAACATCCTGCAGTTTGTTTTCCTTGTCGATAAACTTCACGTCAAATGCCTTGGCAAAGTTCTGACCCAGGAAGTGACTCGTTCCTGACTGAAGTGCCTTACCGTCCTGCATCATCGCCTCGATCGTGTAAGTCTCAAGCGCACCAGCAAAGCGTTCGTTGGCGGTCTTGATACCCTTAATAACAGGCAGTGCCATGTATTTCTCGGCAAATTCAGCATAAACGTTCAGCATTTCAATGGCTTTGGCCTCGGCTTCTTCCTTGCTGGCATGGGCGGTGTGACCCTCCTGCCACAGGAATTCGGCAGTGCGAAGGAACATGCGGGTGCGCATTTCCCAACGGAACACATTTGCCCACTGGTTAATGAGCAGAGGCAGGTCACGGTAACTGTTGATCCAATTGCGATAAGTGTTCCAGATGATGGTCTCGCTGGTGGGACGAATCACCAATTCCTCCTCCAGTCGCGCCGAGGGGTCCACTACAACACCGTTGCCATTTGGGTCATTCATCAGGCGATAATGGGTCACCACGGCACACTCCTTAGCAAAACCTTCTACATGGTCGGCCTCACGGCTCAAGAACGACTTGGGAATCAACAGGGGGAAATAGGCGTTCTGGACACCTGTGGCTTTGAACATGTCATCCAGCTGACGCTGCATTTTCTCCCAGATGGCGTAACCATAGGGTTTGATGACCATACATCCACGTACTGCCGATTGCTCTGCTAAGTCAGCCTTCACAACCAGTTCATTATACCATTGAGAGTAATTATCGGCTCTCTTCGTTAAATCTTTAAGCTCTTTTGCCATTTCTATATAATTATATAATGTGCTATATGTTTTTTAGATGTTATTTCTCTTTTGAGATATGGTTGATATTGATATTCCCTTTTTTGGCCTGCTGAAGCATTGTTTTCTCAGGAATCAGAAAAATCTCCAGGCGGCGGTTGCGCTTGCGGTTTTCCACCGAATTATTGTCCACGACAGGATCGGTTTCTCCCAAAGCGTAAGGGACGACATAATCCACACTGCCGTTCTCTTCGAACCAGTCAAAGATATTGTTCACACGCTGGCGGGTCAAGTTGAGGGTATATTCCGAACTACCGGTATTGTCACTGTGCATGACCAGCAGCATCTTGTAAAACCCCGGATTCTTAATCATCTTCAAGAAGGGCTTCAGCTGGGCTTCACCCAATTTCGACAATACGGTATCATTAGGTTCAAACAACTGGCTGGCCGGTATAGTGATTACGATGACTTCATCGTCGCGCATAATCTCCACATCGTAGTTGGATTGTTTGAAAGCCACTGCCATGTCATACTGGAATTCCTGTATCCTGTCAGCCTGTTTATCGTTCTTGATTTCAGGGGTCTCGATATTCTCATCCAGTGACAATTCATAGATATCAACCTCGCGCTCTCGGGCATTCAGCGGTTGGAACCAAGCCAGAAACAGGCTAAGCACCATAACCATCAGAATCTTATGTTGATTAAAGACTTGTTGCATGCGATATCTTGTTTATTCGTTCAGGTCCAGGAGGCCTTGCGGCAGATCCATGACCATCGTTTTCTTGTCAAGATCAAATTCCACAATCAGATCATCGGAGGCTGGCACCATGAGTTCATCACCACCTCGGTCGACTATAAAGATGGCATTCTCGGTTTGCTCATCCACATCAATGATTTCACCCACGCTTGTTCCGTCAGTATCCAGCAACATGAATCCGATGAAATAGTCAAGCGGGTAACCATCGGCTTCAGCGAGTTCGCTCTCTTCACGGAAATCACGCTTGAGGGCATAAATCTTATGATTGACCAGCCGCGTTACCTCTTGTTCGGTATCCATGCCGTCAATCATCAACAGGACTGTCTCATGGTTCTTGGGGCGACACGCGTCGACATAGAATGGAACAAATATTCCATTCATGTCACTCACCAGACAAGACAGTCCTTGCAACGCCTCTGAATCGATATCGAGCGTGGCCGATATTTCACCATTGACGCCATGGGGCTTGTTATAGTGGCCAATTAATATGAGTTCCTCACGCGTGATCATTTAATTTAATCCGATAGTTGCTAATCACTAATCATTAGTTGCAAGAAAGTGGATGGCTTTAAACTGCGAACAAAGCGAGCATGAGCATCCGATCACTTCTTTTTCTTTTTCTTTCCAGTTGCCTGAACAGGTTTCACGATCTGATATTCATGCAGATGGTGCTTCTCTGGGTCAAGGCGTATAACGCCATGACTGTAGTAGGCCATATCCTTAAAAATCTTGGCATCATCCACATCTTCATTATTAATCTGATAAATGAGTTTCTTCATGTGGTTTGCCAGCAACATGACCAGGGCGTCACGCTCCTCTCCCTCAGGATAAGTAGCGGCTCGCTCAATCATGCGTTCAATGTTTTTACCGTAATGGCGGAACTTTATGGGCTCAAGTTCATAAGGAATCGGGGCCGGTTTAGTATCCAGATTCTCCTCCTTAATGATGTCATCAAACGGGAAATCCACGTCGAGCTGAAATCCGCTCATGATCATGAGGTGATCCCAGAGCTTGTGCTGATAGTCTGTCTCAGTCCGCAATTGAGGGAACATATTGGCCATGTTCTGCACAATAGTATAAGCGCAACGGGTTCGCTCGTTGCGGTCCTCAATCGTCAGGCAGTGATCCACCATCTGCTGTATGTTGCGGCCGTACTCGGGCAGCACAAGAGTCTTGAGTAAAGAATTATATGTCAACATAATCTGCAAAAGTAATACTTTTTTTTGAACTGCGAAAATCCATTTTCGCAACCACGGGGCACAATCTCACACGTCGGTCACACGTTGAGGATGGGATTCTTGGGCTTAGTTGCCTGAAAATCTTTTAGATACAGTGGTGTACTATAGGCCACATCAATGAAATCCTGCTCACGGTAGGCTTTCTCGGATAAGGCCAACATATCAACTGCTACCGGCTTGATGCCTTCCACAAAGCGGATGCGATCATGCTTGAGCACCTGCCGCGACTTATCACTGCCGTTGCCCATCACCACCAGAGTATAGCCCTGCGAGAGCAGATTACTGAATGACGACTCATCAAGTATCATCGCCTGTGGCTCAACAACAGGCTCCAATGCGGAGTCGTAAGCGGCAGTATATACTTCCATGCGCCGGGCGTCAATCATGGGTATAAACAGCACCTTTTCATCATCAATAAAATGATGAAACATGGTGCTCACAGTGAGTAACTTCAACGTATTCACCCCAATCAACGGCACCTGTAACCCAAAAGCCAGACCTTTGGCCTCACTCAGCCCGATACGCAGTCCCGTGTAGGACCCTGGGCCTATGCTCACAGCGATAGCGTTAATTCTCAGTTCTCGAGTACGGGCATAGTCCAGCATTTCTTTCACATACTGACTCAACAGCGTAGCATGGGTCTGCCCCTCGTAGTTCTCACGATGGTCCAACACTTGCCCCTCGCTGGTCAATGCCACCGAGCAAACCTCAGTTGATGTTTCTATATTCAGGATAGTAGCCATTTTATCTTTCTAAAAAACGTGCAAAGATACAAAATAGTATTCATTGCAATCCATAGTTAAGAATTGTTTCAAAGAACAAAGACTCAAAATCAGTAACAATTGATGATTACAAAGCGAGTCGGAAACCCATGTGGACATAGGCTGCCGTAGGCTCGGCTCCCGAACGGGCAGAGTTGCGGCATTCTGATGCAGGAGAATACCAACTTCCACTGCGAACAACCCTCTCGTTGCCGGTTAATGGGCCTTGCGGATTGGTCTGCGGTTCATCAGAGTCATACATAGCACAATAATCTGAGCACCACTCATACATGTTTCCACTCATATCATAAATCCCCAGTTCATTGGGCATCTTTTGTGCTACTCGCCTGCCATAGGAATACTGGGCATTATCAAAAAACCAGGCCACAGCATCGATGTCATCACTGCCGGCATATCGGTATCCCTGACTCTTATTGCCTCCACGGGCGGCAAATTCCCATTCGGCTTCGGTAGGCAGTCTGAAAGACAGTCCCGTCAAATTATTCAAGCGGCTGATGAATTCCATACAGTCATTCCAACTCACATTGCCAACGGGCAACTCCGGACCGCACAGGCTGCTGGGATTAGACCCCATAACGGCTTTCCACAGCGCTTGAGTCACTTCGGTTTTGCCAATATAATAGGATGACAGTGTCACTTGATGAGATGGTTGTTCAGCCAAACTGGCATCATCGCCTTGTTCAGCTGTCGCACCCATCACGAAGGTTCCGCCTTCCACCTTCACCATCTTGAATGCCACACCATTTACTGTAAACTCATCGCCCACATTATTATTTCCGCCATTACTCAAGAGCCAATCAACCAGAATGGTAACGTCCTTGATACTGGTTGTGCCATCACCATTCACATCTCCAGCCACATATCCATCATTGTTGCCGCCGAGGAGAATGTCAATCAATTGACTCACATCGGCAATACTGATGCCACCGTCACCGTTAACATCGGCATAATCGCGATGAATTTCCATTACTGCCAACTGATGAGAAGAGAAATTATAACTCTTAGGTGTCAATGCCGATAACTGCCAATAAGAATCGTAATCTCCGCTCCAACCCCAATTAATGTGGAACATACCATCACGATAGCCGTCAAGAACAAAAGCATGTGAGCCACTGTTACTGTCATAGCCCGAGTAAATAATTGGCCTACCTTTGGCTAATTCATCATACACCATTTGTTCCCAGTCTGCTTCATTGGACGAGTCTCTCGCAAAAGCTTTTGCCGATTCACTATATCCAAAATAGTAGTTTAGAGCAAAGGGTATCGTCTGAAATAAGGCTGTGCTGATGCTTGTGCCGTAGTTCATCTCGACGGATTGGCCGCAATAGCGCATCAACTCAGCCACAGCATTGGCCTGAGTGGTGTTGTAGTTATAACTATAGGATGAAAGCATATTATCCCAATCAAACTCAACAGCCGACAAAGCGGAAATACTGATTCCCCCTTTAGATGTGTAGGCAGGAATAGCCCGACATTCCCTTACAGGATAACGATGGTAATACATCACCTGAGCCATTGCTGTAGCCACACAACCAGTATAAGTCCGATAATAACCCACCTTGGGACATTGTCCATTAAAAGGCGAGCTCTGTCCCCAGGAAGATGTCAGCATGGGGCTAATGTTGGCTAACGAGGAGGTGATGCGCAATCCGGGCTGGCTTGGTTCAAGTTCAGGATGACGCTGTATGTGTTCTATTTGTTCGCTATAACTGTTGATCCATGACCGCATGTTGCAGGGCAACTGCTCCATGTCAAAGTTTCCGCCTTCGCAGTACCCCAGAATCGGTATGGCACGATCATCGGCAGCAGCAATGACCCAACCACCATTGCGTTCATTCACAAACACATAATAAGTAGGTGTCACATGGTCTATCGAAGAGTAGCAAGTATAGCGCAATGATAAACCTGTTGCCATGACTTTCAATCGGCTGTTGCCGTTGAGGGTCGTCAAAAAGTCCGATGCGATTTGAGCTGCATGGCTGGCATTTATGATTTCGGCATTAACATACGAAGAATTAAATGCGGTTGCAATCAAAGTTGCAATCAGCATCAACCACCTTTTCATGATAGAAATATAAAATGAATTAATAGATAATGAACATTTACAGGGCTGCGATCAAGGCATCTACATCCTCGGAGGTCGTGGCCCAACTGGTGACAAAACGGCAGTTCATCAGGTCACCAACAGGGAACCACTGCTCAAAGACAAAATCTTTCTCCAAGCGTTTTATGGTTTCAGTATCCAACAGAACAAACTGCTGATTGGTAGGAGAATTGCTATACATCTTGTAACCCTTTGCGATAAAGGCATCACGCAGTCTCATCGCTTGCTCTACCGCATGGCGGGCAATCTTGAAGTAGAGGTTATCCTGCATCAAGGTATCGAACTGGATGCCGAGTAAGCGTCCCTTGGCCAACAAAGCCCCATGTTGCTTGACAATTGTAAAGAAATGAGCCGGTGCTGGAGCCCCTGGATTGGGAAAGACGACAGCTTCACCACAGTAGGCGCCACACTTGGTGCCGCCAATATAAAAGGCATCACATAGGTCGGCCAATTGGGGCAAGGTCACATCACAACCCTCAGCCATGAGTCCGTAGCCCAGACGGGCCCCATCGATAAACAGAGGCAGGTTATAACGCTTGCAAACATCGCTGATTGCCGTCAATTCGTCGAACGTGTAGATTGTTCCCATCTCGGTGGCAAAAGTGATATAGACCATCCCCGGGAAAACCATGTGCTCGTAGGCGATGTCGCCATAGAACGCTTCGAGCCATTCCTGCAGCTCACCAGCATCCATCTTACCA
The DNA here is from genome assembly GCA_947302275.1 of uncultured Prevotellaceae bacterium. Taxonomy (GTDB): domain Bacteria; phylum Bacteroidota; class Bacteroidia; order Bacteroidales; family Muribaculaceae; genus Sodaliphilus. The sequence continues at coordinate 57,259 of CAMYUW010000002.1, read as the reverse complement.
TCGTGAGAAGGTAAAGCCAATACCTTGTGGCCGCCAAACTCGATGGCACCTGACTCATGGACGTTGATATGGCCCGTCTCGACTGCAAGCACACCCTGATAGGACTGCAGCATCGCATCGATAACAGTGGCATTAGTCTGGGTACCACCAACCAGGAAAAACACATCGGCCTCGGGTTTTGCACATGCCAAGCGGATCTTCTCCCTGGCAGCTGTACAATAGTCGTCAAGACCATAGCCAGTTGCACGTTCGCCATTGGTTTCGATCAATCTTCTCAAGATTGCCTCGTGACAACCGTTATTGTAATCACTCTCAAATGAAATCATATTTTCTTCAGTAGTAAAATAAGTTTTAAGCCGCTCGTCACCAGTCTCAAGGATGCGGATGCCTTCTCTAGACCTTAACTCTAAACTGCGAGCAAAGCGAGCATATAAACCTTAACTGTTAGCAATGCTCGCATTTCAGGCTGCAAAGGTAATTGAAAAAAGAGAAAAACGACTATCTTTGCAGCATGAAAGAGAAGAAAAAGACGATTATCTACCAGTTGATGCCCCGATGGTTTACCAATTGTAATGAACATTGTACGCCTAACGGAAGTATTGAGCAGAACGGTTGCGGTAAATTTAACGAAATCGATGATAGCAAGTTGCGCTCTATCAAGTCACTAGGCGCAACCCACGTCTGGTTTACAGGAATCATCGAACATGCTACCGCTACAGATTATTCCCGCTACGAAATCACCCCATGCAATCCTCATGTGGTAAAAGGGAAAGCTGGTTCCCCTTATGCCATTCGAGACTACTATGATGTGTGTCCCGACTTCGCTGTCGATGTGAATCACCGCATGGCTGAGTTTGAAGCATTGGTCAATCGCGCTCATCGTGCGGGTCTCAAAGTTATCATCGACTTTGTCCCCAACCATGTGGCCCGCGAGTATGAAAGCGATGCCAAGCCTGCAGGTGTTAAAGACCTGGGCGAGGGCGACAACCCCATGATGTTCTTTGACCCGAAGAACAACTTTTACTATATCACCGGTCAGGATTTCGCTCCTATCGGGGTAGATCTCGGAAGCGGTCGGGACGCATATCGTGAATTCCCTGCACGCGCAACAGGTAACGATTGTTATACCGCCTCGCCCAACCGTGACGACTGGTACGAGACCGTGAAACTCAACTATGGCATTGATCCATGGAATGGCAGCACCCATTTTGAACCAGTACCACCCACTTGGCTAAAAATGCTTAACATTCTGCGTTTCTGGTCCAGCAAGGGCATTGACGGATTCCGTTGCGATATGGCCCACATGGTTCCGGTAGCGTTTTGGCACTGGGCAATCCATGCAATCAAGTCCAGCCATCCTGATATCATCTTTATTGCAGAGATATATGATGTCGCGCTCTATCATAGTTACATTTTTGATGGTGGCTTTGACTATCTGTATGACAAGGTAACCCTCTATGATACATTGCGCGGAATCCTGTGCAACGGATGGCCCGCTAGCGATATTACCCGTTGCTGGCAATCGGTTGAGGGTATAGGTGACCACATGCTCAATTTCCTCGAGAACCATGACGAGCAGCGCATTGCCTCACAACAATTCTGCAGTGACCCGTGGAAAGCTTTGCCTGCCTTAGTGGTCAGTGCCACGATATCATGTTGTCCGTTTATGGTTTATGCTGGCCAAGAGTTGGGTGAGCCTGCTGCCGATGCCGAGGGTTACAGCGGTCATGATGGACGCACCACTATTTTTGATTACTGGAGCGTCCCCACCCTACGCCGCTGGCACAATGGGAGACCCACTGCCAGTGAGCGCCGCTTGAGAGCGATATATCGCAAAATCCTGAATCTTTGCAAAAGCGAGAAGAGTCTTGCACAAGGGGATTTCTTCGACCTCATGTATGTGAACCAGGATACCCTCAACACGCATAGCCAATATGCTTACCTGAGGCATTATGCAGGTGAAATGACACTGATTGTGGCAAACTTCGGCGATCAACCACTGGAGACATCCATCCGCATTCCCCAGCATGCACTTGATTGTGCACACTTTCCCCACGGTAAATACAATTGCCTTGACTTGCTTACGGGAAAGACCGATGCGATAGTACTGACTGAAGATACTCGCCTGCCCGTCAGTATCGCTGCTCACAGCGCCAATCTTTATAAAATCAACAGTTTATAATAACATCTGTCCACCTAAAGTATTTTTTTAGAAAATTAATCAAGAAACATAGGGGTAAAACGGCAATAATTGATTACCTTTGCAAAAACAAATTAATGGATTACTGTTATGGCTGATATGAAGGTTTTCTCGGGCACTAACTCACGTTATGTTGCCTTGAAGATTGCAGAACAACTTGGTATTGAACTGGGTAAATTGAACATTTCTCATTTTGCCGATGGAGAGTTTGAGGTTTGCTATGAGGAGCCTGTGCGTGGCGCGGAGGTCTATCTTGTGCAATCCACGTTCAAGGCAAGTGAGAACCTGATGGAACTGTTGCTCATGATTGATGCAGCAAAGCGGGCATCGGCGCAGTCGGTCATTGCTGTTATCCCCTATTTCGGGTGGGCACGCCAGGATCGCAAGGACAAGCCCCGTGTGTCGATTGCCGCCAAGCTGGTCGCCAACCTGTTGATTGCAGCAGGTATTGACCGCTTAATCACTATGGACCTGCATGCCGATCAGATTCAGGGTTTCTTTGACATTCCCGTTGACCACTTGTACGCATCGACCATGTTTGTCCCCGACATCGCTTCGTTGAATCTCAAGGATATGGTTATTGCCTCGCCCGACGTGGGAGGAGCCAAGCGTGCCAATTCCTATGCCAAGTACTTCAACGCTCCTCTCGTGCTGTGCCACAAGCATCGTCAACAGGCCAATGTGGTCGAGTCGATGACCATCATCGGCGACGTGCAGGACAAGGATGTCATCCTCATCGACGATATGGTGGACACTGCAGGTACTATCTGCAAAGCCGCCTCCTTGATGAAAGATAACGGCGCTCGCAGTGTTCGCGCTTACATTTCCCATGCCGTGATGAGTGACCCTGCCAGTGAGCGCGTTATGGCCAGCGGCCTGGACGAACTGGTCATCAGCGACAGCATCCCTTATGACACTGACAAGTGCCCCAAGGTGAGAATCTTGAGTGTGGACAAGATGTTTGCCCACGCTATTAAGCATGTTAACATCAAGAAATCCATCAACGACCTTTTCCTCTTTAAATAAGGTAAGGTGTTGGTGATGCAAACTATATAAAGGGCCGGAGCATATTTCGGCCCTTTAGTCTTTTATTGTACTTTTCATAAATTGAGGCAAATTATCATCAATTTATAGATTTTAAACGGATTTTTCTTGTTTTTCACATTTGCTTGCATTAATTTTGCTGCAATATATTACAGAATACATCAATTTACTTTAATAATTTTAAAACATTTACCTTTATGATGAGAAAACTACTATTTTTCGCTTTGACGTTAGGTTTCTCGTTGTGTGCTGCTGCACAGGTTTTGCAGGTGACCTCGATAGAGAAGGTCAATCTGCCCGAGCAGGCAGCTGTGGCTGCCATCAGCCCGCAGGGTGATTACCTGCTGCTGACCAGCGCCACCAACCAGGGACTGACTAAGCTCGATCTGGCAACAGGCCAGACACAAGTGTTGAGCAACGCGCCCAGCGCAGGGCACAACGTGAAAATCTCCCCCGACGGGCAGACCGTACTATTCCGCGAGGGCTCATTCAACGACAAGCACCTGCGACTTTCCGCACTCAAGAGCGTGAACCTGGCAACTGGCAAGAGTGACTTGCTCGTCAAGCCCACGCGAGACCTGCAGGGTTACGGGATTGACAAAGTCAGTGCTGGAGCAGTCAACAAGGGCAAGTTCACCAAAAAGGCCATCGGCACCGCCAAGGCCCAGAATCTGCCTGTGCTCTCCATCAACAAGGGCCAGCTGATGATCACCGTCAACGGCAAAACACGCAACCTCTCGCCCAACGGCACCAGTTTCAGTTACCTGTGGCCATCACTCTCACCCGACGGCACAAAGGTGCTCTACTACCAGGCCGCACATGGTGCATACGTCTGCGACCTTGACGGTGGCAACGTGCGTATGGTGGGCAGGATGCGTGCCCCGGTATGGTATGATGACAACACTGTCGTCGGCATGATGGACCTGGACGACGGCGAATTCATCTATGCCTCGACCATCGTGGCCGCCACGCTCGACGGCACGACCCAGACGCTGACCGGCGATGAGACCATCGCCATGTATCCCCACGCCGCTGACGGCAAGATCGTCTTCAGCACTCCTGCTGGTGAAGCCTATATTATTAACGTAACCAAATGATGACAGCTATGAAGAAGATATTATTACTTGCCGTAGCCGCCATCATGGCAGCCGGCGCATTGCAGGCCAAGACGGCCGATGAAATCCGTATCTATCTGAATCCCGGACATGGCAGCTGGGGACCCAACGACCGCCCGATGGCGACTATTCCCTACCCCATGTTGCCCGAGACTGGGCGTCCTGACACCAACGGATTCTACGAGAGCAACACCAACCTGTGGAAATCCATCCAGACGCGTGCCACACTCATCAAGATGGGTGTGAAGCCTGAGAACATCACCATGTCAAGGTGGTTTAATGGCCCGTATCCCTATGTAGCAGGTGCTCCCGATGCTGAAATCTACAACCGACCCTTGTCTGAAATCTGCGAGGAAGTGGAGGTGGGCAACTATGATATGTTCCTGTCACACCATTCCAACGCCTCTACCGACGGAACATCGACCAACTATCCGTTGATTCTTTATCGTGGTAATGATGGTACAGGTGGCGACTTGGCTCCAGGCAGTCGTGACATGGCATCAGTATGCTGGCCGCTATTCTATACCAATGAAATTGACCCCATGAACTATTATGGGCCCAACAATCCCAATATTCGTGGTGACATCGATTTCTACGGCAGCTCATCGACCCGCGTTGACCCAAACACGGGCATAGCTTACAAAGGTTACCTGGGCGTGCTCAAGCATGGTGCTCCCGGTTTCCTAATTGAGGGTTATTTCCACACCTATCAGCCTGCACGCCACCGTGCTTTGAACAGTGACTACTGCCATCAGGAGGGCATCCGCATTGCCCGTGGTATAGGCCAATATTTCGGCCTCACGCCTGAGAACAAGGGCTACATCATGGGATCTGTCAAGAACGTGCATGAACACCTGATCGACAACCTGTATAAGTATAACGCCACCTCGATGGACCAGTGGGCTCCCATCAACGGTGCCGTGGTCATCCTGTACAAGGAAGGACAGGAAGTAGCTCGTTACACCACCGATCAGAACTACAACGGTGTGTTCGTGTTTGAGAACTTGGAGCCTGGCAACTACACGCTGGCAGTTGAAGCCGAAGGTTATAAACCCCTGGGAGAATATACCGAGGCCACTGTTGACAACAAGTGGAAGGAACTTATCACGGCGGCCACTCGTGAGATCGTTGTTGAGGCCAACAAGACAAGCTATGCTGTTCCCCTGTTGGAGGCCATAGACTATGAGATACCTACCGACTTGTTCCAGAATTATCCCGAGCCCGAATTGCCCGGCTATGTGAAAGCCCCGATCAAACTGGAACTCACCCGCGACAATGGCACCACCTATGACTTTGCAGGCGCCATCAAGCGTATGCTCGTGCGCGGCGACAGCACTGTTGTGCTGACCAACGACGAGGAGGGCACACCTCACATTTATCTGATCAACAATATCGACAAGGTGATTGTCAAGGAACTGAGCATTAATAATGTGGCTCCTTCAGAGCCCAATAATGCCGGTTACTACAGTCGCTTGAACGATATCGCGTTTACTGCCGACGGCCAACTCGTGGGCGTCAACTGCTTGCAGACCCAGTTTAGCGATGGACAGGTCAATGAGGGATTTGAACGTGGCACGCTGCGGTTGTACAAGTGGGCAGATTATGACAGTGATCCTATCGAATGGATTACCACCCAGAGTTCTGCCAACTTCTACTACTACCGCGCTCAATCGATGGTCATTGACGGCGAGGCCAACAATTGTGTAATCACCTTGATGGGTACCAACGATGCCGCCAGCAGTGCAGGTGGCATGAGGTTCCTCAAACTGAATGTCACTAATGGCCAAATTGCCAGCACGGTTTACACCGAGAAGACCATTGCTGCAACCAGCAATTTCACTAAGGCAAAAATCGGTGAGCCGCAGATTGTTCTCTCGCCGCGCAACGACGACCAGGTAATGCTCGATGGCGAGAACACCTTGCTAATGGAGGTTGCTACAGCCATCGAGAACGGCACCGATAGCGAGGTTGTCGGTCGCTTCGATGGTGATGAACGCGACATTCCTGTCAAAGGCACTTCCTTCTTCAAGTATGCCCAGCATCAATTCATGGTAACGCCTTACATTGCCCAGAGCGATGACGATGCCGTTAACGTGGGTGGCATTAAGCTCTATGACATCACAGCAGGTGTTGACCAGGCAGCTCTCGTGGCCACCACCAACACCGACCTTGATCCGCTTGCTTGCCAGTTCATGTCAACGGGTGCCAATGTCAAGGGTGAAGACATTTACCTCTACTTGATGCAGGACAACAAGATGACCAAGTGGCAGGCCTTTGCAGAACAGCAGCCAATTGAGCCCGGTGTCTTTGCTTACGGTCTGAAGTACACCTTCGATAATGACCTCTACACATTCATCTTCAATGCTAATGCTGCCGCAAAGTATGCATTCATTACTTTCTATGATATGGATGGTAACGAGGTAACAACCATTGAGGTGCCTAACGTAGTTGAGGGAGAAAACAGTATCGAGATTGATTGCAAATCGTTGCCCGAAGTAGCCGAGAACAAGCTCCGTTGGTCTATCACTCTTGAGGGTGAGCCCATTACAACCATTAGGCGCATCAATCCGCTTGAGCAGAATTACAGTGGTCAGCTGTTTGTCGCTGTTGACAAGTCACCGGCTAGTCCTAAGATGGGTACTATCTATACCGGCAACCGCATTGGCAGTGGCAGTGACAGCAATGGTGTATATGTATGTGACGTCATGGGTCAACGTGCCAGTGATAACCTTTATCGTGGCGGACACAACTGGGGCAGCAATTACCGCATGGGCATTGACGCCAACGGTAAACTCTATGTGCCCGATTGGGGAGATGGCGCTTCAGGTGTTTTCATTGCCGATCCATTGCACATGGAGGATGACTGGACCGAATTCTTTATCGGTACCCGTAACAGCGACGGTCTGATAACCAACGATGGTGTGAATGTAGGTTCTTCGACTCCCGGCGTAGCCATCGGCGGCACTGGAGCCGACACAAAACTGTATGTTTATCTTGAAGACTTCGGCAATGGCGTGGGTGTTTATAACATCGGCCAGCCCGACGGTAGCGTTGTTGACACTTGGTCAACCGCACCCAACCAGTACTTCGATGTAGGTTATCTGCAGCTCAACACCAATGGCAACGTTGTTGCCGATGCCCAAGGCCGTGGCGTCTGGATCGCTCAGTACCGTGCCGCCGATAAGAATGACGCAAGTGTACCTTCGCTCATCTTTGTTGACAGTGACGGCAACCTGACGTTCAACTCCGGTCGTGCACCCTACATCAACATGCTCAATGGTAGCGAACGTTCTGGCTTCGCCGTTAACGATGCCTGTGACCTGCTCGCCATCAATGACGGAAGCGGTATTCTCCAATTCTACGACCTGACATGGGATGGCACTACCCCCGATATCACGCCCAAATATTCATATAAGGCTGATGCCCGCAACTCGGCAGGTTCCATCTTCCAGATGGCATTTGACTATGCCGGCAACTTGGTTTGTGCTGGTGGCAATATTGGTATCTATTCATTACCAACTGAGGAGAACATCCACACCACTCCCGCTTGTGGTGACTATGAGACGATCGTCATTCCCAGTGCTGTGAACGAGACAAGCGTGAATAAGATCATTGTCAGTGAGCGTTACTTTGATATCCGTGGTATCGAATACCGCCAGCCTGTTGATGGTGTAAACATCATCGTCCGCACCTACAGCGACGGTTCATCTGATGCTATCAAGGTTCTCAAGTAATTCAAATTGCTCAATCGATTACTAATCAACAAGTGGCCCAATCGATACGGGCCGCTTGTTTTTCATTCATAATGATTACAAACAGTAAAAATGCAAGGAATACATCGGAGAACCTAACAAATTAACATTATTTTGAATTTGTTTGTTTATTTTTTTAGTATCTTTGCTGCAATCATTGAACTAAGCATATATCGTATAGATAGTATTATAACCATTTTTGTTTAACTCAACCAATTTACCTTATGATGAGAAAACTTCTTTTCGCTTTGACGTTAGGTTTCTCGTTGTGTGCTGCTGCACAGGTTTTGCAGGTGACCTCGATAGAGAAGGTCAATCTGCCCGAGCAGGCAGCTGTGGCTGCCATCAGCCCGCAGGGTGATTACCTGCTGCTGACCAGCGCCACCAACCAGGGACTGACTAAGCTCGATCTGGCAACAGGCCAGACACAAGTGTTGAGCAACGCGCCCAGCGCAGGGCACAACGTGAAAATCTCCCCCGACGGGCAGACCGTACTATTCCGCGAGGGCTCATTCAACGACAAGCACCTGCGACTTTCCGCACTCAAGAGCGTGAACCTGGCAACTGGCAAGAGTGACTTGCTCGTCAAGCCCACGCGAGACCTGCAGGGTTACGGGATTGACAAAGTCAGTGCTGGAGCAGTCAACAAGGGCAAGTTCACCAAAAAGGCCATCGGCACCGCCAAGGCCCAGAATCTGCCTGTGCTCTCCATCAACAAGGGCCAGCTGATGATCACCGTCAACGGCAAAACACGCAACCTCTCGCCCAACGGCACCAGTTTCAGTTACCTGTGGCCATCACTCTCACCCGACGGCACAAAGGTGCTCTACTACCAGGCCGCACATGGTGCATACGTCTGCGACCTTGACGGTGGCAACGTGCGTATGGTGGGCAGGATGCGTGCCCCGGTATGGTATGATGACAACACTGTCGTCGGCATGATGGACCTGGACGACGGCGAATTCATCTATGCCTCGACCATCGTGGCCGCCACGCTCGACGGCACGACCCAGACGCTGACCGGCGATGAGACCATCGCCATGTATCCCCACGCCGCTGACGGCAAGATCGTCTTCAGCACTCCTGCTGGTGAAGCCTATATTATTAACGTAACCAAATGATGACAGCTATGAAGAAGATATTATTACTTGCCGTAGCCGCCATCATGGCAGCCGGCGCATTGCAGGCCAAGACGGCCGATGAAATCCGTATCTATCTGAATCCCGGACATGGCAGCTGGGGACCCAACGACCGCCCGATGGCGACTATTCCCTACCCCATGTTGCCCGAGACTGGGCGTCCTGACACCAACGGATTCTACGAGAGCAACACCAACCTGTGGAAATCCATCCAGACGCGTGCCACGCTCATCAAGATGGGTGTGAAGCCTGAGAACATCACCATGTCGAGGTGGTTCAACGGCCCGTATCCCTATGTAGCAGGTGCTCCCGATGCTGAAATCTACAACCGTCCCTTGTCGGAAATCTGTGAGGAGGTGGAAATCGGCAACTATGACATGTTCCTGTCCCACCACTCAAATGCGACAACCGATGGCTCATCGATCAACTACCCGCTCTTTATCTACCGTGGATATGATGGTTCTGGAGGTGATCTGACATCTGGAAGCCGTAGTATCGGTCAGACTTGTTGGCCAATATTCTATACCAACGAGATAGATCCGATGAACTACTATAGTCCATCAAATCCTAATATACGAGGAGATATAGATTTATATAATGATGGTTACTCGACCCGCGTTGATCCCAATACAGGTATCTCTTATATCGGTTATCTTGGCGTTCTCAAACATGGCGCTCCTGGAATCTTGGTAGAGGGCTATTTCCATACCTACCAACCTGCACGCCACCGTGCATTGAACTCGGACTATTGCCATCAGGAAGGTGTGCGTATCGCACGCGGTATCGGTCAGTACTTTGGCCTGACGCCTGAAAACAAAGGCTACATTATGGGTACAGTCAAGGACCTGCATGAGCACCTGGTTCATAACCTGTACAAGTACAATGCCTCTTCAATGGACCAGTGGGCACCCATCAATGGCGCGGTTGTCATCCTGTACAAGGACGGTCAGGAAGTGGCACGCTACACCACCGACCAGAACTACAATGGCGTGTTCGTGTTTGAGAACCTTGAGCCAGGCAGCTATACTATTGCCGTTGAAGCCGAGGGATACAAGGCGCTGGGTGACTATTCAGCCGAAGGCGTTGACAGCCAGTGGCAGGAACTGATTGCAAAGGCAGCAGGCAATATCGTTGTCGAGGCCAACAAGACGACCTACGTCGTTCCCATGCTGGAGCTTGATGATTATGTAGCTCCCGAAAATACGCTGCCCAACTATCCCGAGCCTGAGTTGCCCGGTTATGTGACCGCTCCCACCAGCTTGAACCTCACCTGTGACGAGGGCACCGAGTATGAATTCGTGGGTGACATCAGGCGTATGCTCGTGCGTGGCGACAGTACCTTCGTGCTGACCAATGCCGAGGATGGCACACCCCACATCTACCTGATCAACAATATTGATAAGGTGCTTGTCAAGGAACTGAGCATCAACGGCATCGCTCCAGTAGAGCCCAACAATGCGGGCTTCTATAGCCGCTTGTATGACATCGCCTTCACTGCCGATGGTCAGCTCGTGGGTATTAACAGCGTGCAGACTCAATTTAGCCCCGATTACGTGAATGCCGGATTTGAGCGTGGCACCCTGCGCCTGTACAAGTGGGCAGACTTTGAGAGTGATCCCATCCAATGGGTAACCACCCTGAGTTCAGCCAACTTCTTGTACTATCGTGCACAAACCATCGCTATTGATGGCGAGTCCAAAAAGTGCACGGTGAACATCATGGGCACCAACGACGGTACCAATACAGCTGGTGGCATGAGGTTCCTCAAACTGAGTATTGTCAATGACCAGATTGCCGGCACGACTTTCACCGAGAGCACGATTACCGCAGCCAGCAACTTCACCAAAACTAAGATCGGTGAGCCACAGCTTCTGATCTCGCCGCGCAACGACGACCGCGTGATGCTCGATGGTGAGAACACCCTGCTCATGGAGGTTGATCCTGCCGATGTCGATAAGACGGACAGTGAGGTCGTTGGCCGCTTCAATGGCGAGGATACCGATATTCCCGTCAAGGGCACTTCATTCTTCAAGTATGCCCAGCACCAATTCATGGTAATGCCCTATGTTGCTGTAAACAGGGAAGATGCCGTCAATGTGGGCGGTATCAAGCTCTATGACATCACGGCAGGTGTTGACCAGGCCGCCCTCGTGGCCACCACCAACACCGACCTCGACCCGCTCGCTTGCCAGTTCATGGCGACGGGTGCCAACGTCAAGGGCGAGGACATCTACCTGTACCTGATGCAGGACAACAAGATGACCAAGTGGCAGGCCAATTCAACAGCACAGCCTGCAGTCAAGGGAATCTATGCCTATGGCCTGAAGATGGATGGCAATCAGTTCACTTTCACCAGTAATGATGCTGCCAAGAATGCCTATATCACATTCTATGACGGTGAAGGTACAGCTGTGGCTACTGTCAACGTGCCCAATGTGGTAGAGGGCGAGAACACGGTAACCATCAACGTCAGCGAACTCGATGGTGTACAGCCTGGCAGCACTTTGACCTGGGCAGTAACCGTCGAGGGTGATCCCATCACGACCATCCAGCGTATTAATGCTGCCGGCCCGACCTACAGTGGCCAGCTGTTTGTTGCCGTTGACAAGTCACCTGCTAGTCCCAAGATGGGAACCATCTATGCTGGTAACCGCGTGAGCAGCAGCGCCACCTCGTCAAATGGTGTCTATGTATATGATGCCCAGGGCGAGCGCGTGAGCAGCACGCTTTATCAGGGTGGTCACACCTGGCGCAGCCTCTACCGCATGGCTCTTGACGAAAACGGTAAGCTCTATGTTCCTGATTGGGGTGATCCTACCTCAGGTGTTTATATTGCCGATCCTGAGAACCTCGAAGGCACTTGGACCGAATTCTTCGTTGGTACCCGTAATAGCGCCGGTCTGATTACCAATAACGGTGTCAGCGTCGGCTCGTCGTCTCCTGGTGTTGCCATTGGTGGCACTGGTGCTGACACTAAGCTATATGTATATCTGGAGGACTTCACGCCCAGCAATGGTGTTGGTGTTTACAACATCGGCCAGCCCGACGGTAGCATTGTTGACACATGGTCAACCGCTCCCAGCCAGTACTTCAGCACCAATGGTCTTGAAGTCAACGGCAATGGCAACGTATGGCCCGATGCTGGAGGTCGTGGTATATGGGTAGTTCAGTACCGCAGTGCAGGCCAGAATAATAGCAGTGTGCCTTCAATCATCTTTATCGATAACGATGGCAACATCACGCTCAATTCAGGTCGTGCACCCTATGTTGATATGCTCAACGGCAGCATGATTTCAGGCTTTGCTATCAATGATGCCGGCGACATGTTTGTCATCAATGACGGTAGCGGCAAGCTGCAGTTCTTTGACCTGTCGTGGGATGGTAATACTCCTGTATTGTCACCCAAGTACTCATATACTGCCGATGCACGTAACAGCTCAGGCGCCATCTATCAGATGGCATTTGACTATGCTGGCAACCTGGTTTGCGCTGGTGGCAACATCGGTATCTACTCCATGCCGACCGACCAGAATGTTCATACCACTCCTGGTATGGATATTATCAACATTCCCGGCGGCCAGACAGGCCATGACATCAACTGTGACGGCAATACAAGTATAGCTGATGTGACCACACTCATCGACTATCTGCTGGGCGGTAATCCTCAACCCATCAACCTGGATGCAGCCGATGTGAACGGGGATACCAATATCAGCATCGGTGATGTTACGTCACTCATTGACCTGCTGCTTTCTAGTAGTTTCTAATTCTCAAGGGTAATCCACCCTATTAATCACAAGCGACCCCTGGCGCCTCTTGGGGTCGCTTGTTTTGTTATTTTTCTATAAATGATGGATGTAATTGAAATTACTTTCATTGGATTTTTGTAATTTTGGCATCCGATTTGCATTGACTACAAGATAAGAATATTCTACAGAACTAAATATGTTTGATTTATTAGACAATATAGACGCCGAAATGAATGATACCGGTGCCCATGTGGTTCCCATTATCACTGAGATACATGAGGTAAACAACAGCACTGATATACAAGACAATAAGGCTGATGACATCCCCATTCTGCCCTTACGCAACATGGTATTGTTTCCTTCCATGACCATGCCGGTTTCGGTGGGACGTGAGAAATCTTTGCGGCTCATCAAGGATGCCGAGGAGAGTCATGGTGCCATTGCCGTATTCTGCCAATTTGACAGCCATGTCGAGGACCCGTTAGAGCGGGATCTGTACCGTTTTGGCACTATAGCCAGTATCATCAAGGTACTGGAACTACCTGACGGATCCACCAATGTCATCTTGCAAGGCCGATCGGCCTGTCAACTAGACCAGGTTGCCCAAGTATCACCCTATTTGCGCGGCTCGGTCCATCTTGTCGAGGAAAAGTTGCCTTTGGCAGGCGACAAGGAATTTGATATGTTGATGCAATCCATTGCTGAAGTCACCCTGCGCATGCTGCGCAACATGGGTGCAAACGGCCGCGAATTGGCATTCGCAATGAAGAACATCGACAATCCTGTCTATCTGATGAACTTCCTCGCCACCAACATCGCTTTTGACCCGGAGCAGAAACAGCACATGCTCGAGGAACGTGACATCAAGAAACGCGCCTACCTGCTGTTTGCCCTGTTATCCCGCGAAGAGCAACTCGTTGAAATCAAAGCCAATATCCAGTCACGCACCCGCGAGGAATTGTCCCAGCAGCAACGTGACCACTTCCTGCAGCAACAAATCCGAACCATTCAGGAGGAGTTGGGCACCGACATCGATGATATCGAGGAATTGCAGGAACGAGGCAACAAGATGAAGTGGAACGAGGATGTGAAAAAACAGTTTGAAAAAGAATTACGCAAGCTGGAACGCCTCAATCCGCAAACTCCCGACTACTCGGTGCAGTATGCCTATCTTGACAATATGCTGAATCTGCCTTGGGAAACCTATACTGAGGACAATTTCGATCTCAAAAAGGTGGAGCAAAAGCTCAATGATGACCATTATGGACTGGAAAAGGTGAAGGATCGCATTCTTGAGCACCTGTCTGTGCTCAAGCTGCGTGGAGATCTCAAGGCACCCATCCTGTGCCTCTATGGCCCTCCAGGTGTTGGCAAGACCTCACTGGGCAAGTCGATTGCCGATGCATTGAACCGTGAATATGCCCGCATCTCTCTAGGCGGACTCCACGACGAAGCCGAGATACGCGGTCACCGCCGCACCTACATCGGCGCCATGCCCGGCCGCATCATTGCTGCCCTGGCCAAATGCGGCAGCAACAATCCTGTGATTGTGCTCGACGAGATTGACAAGGTTGGTCAGGATTTTAAGGGTGACCCGTCATCGGCACTGCTCGAAGTGCTGGATCCCGAACAGAACGGACACTTCCACGACAATTATCTAGATGTGGACTACGACTTGTCCAAAATCCTGTTCATCGCCACAGCCAACAGCCTGGCTACTGTGAGCCGTCCCTTGCTCGACCGCATGGAGGTCATCGAGATCAACGGTTACATTCCTGAGGAGAAACTCGAAATCGCCAAGCGTCACCTCATTCCCAAGGAATTGAAGGAAAATGGTTTCAAGAAGAATGAAATCAAGTTTGGCAAACAGGTGATTCTCAAGATGATTGATGATTACACCCGCGAATCGGGCGTGCGCCAATTAGAGAAAAAAATCGCTACTGTATTGCGTCGCGTTGCTCGCCACAAGGCCAGCGGGGACGCCTACCCCACCAGCATCAAGGTTGAGGATCTAAAGGAATATTTGGGTTCACCAGACTATAGCCGCGACAAGTATGAAGGCAATGAATTTGCCGGCGTGGTGACTGGCCTGGCCTGGACTGCAGTTGGTGGAGAGATTCTTTTTGTGGAATCGTCTTTAGCCCGCGGCAAGGGCGAGAAACTCACGTTGACAGGCAATCTAGGCGACGTGATGAAAGAATCGGCTGTAATTGCGCTTCAATATCTGAGGTCACATTGCTCATTGCTGGGCATTGATCCCGAGTTGTTTGATAAATACAATATCCACATCCACGTGCCTGAGGGAGCCATTCCCAAGGACGGGCCCTCGGCAGGCGTTACCATGGTGACTTCGCTGGCCTCGTCATTCACTCAACGCAAGGTGATGGACCACCTGGCCATGACTGGCGAAATCACCCTTCGCGGCAAGGTGCTGCCCGTGGGTGGAATCAAAGAAAAAATCCTCGCTGCCAAGCGTGCTGGCATCAAGGATATCATTCTGTGCAAGGACAACCGCAAGGATATTGAGGAAATCAACGAAATGTACCTCAAGGGATTGAAGTTCCACTACGTCAACACCATCAAGGATGTTCTGGACCTTGCCTTGCTGCCCGAAAAAGTCAAGGACGCTATCGAATTGTAATGCTCGCGATGCGAGCCAGGCTTTTGGTGCTTGGCAACACCTAATGCTTTGAGCCTAAAGCCTAGAGATAATATCCTTAAGGAGAATAAATGTCTCCTGAGGTGCGTCGGTCCAGAAATCCAGATACTGGCGCGTATTGTCGTGACTTGCTCCTGGCGAATCGCTTATGACACGTAGGGCAAGGAATGGCACCTGGCACATGTGACACACTTGTGCAATGGCTCCTGACTCCATATCAACTGCCAGCGCATCGGGGAAATTGCCCTTGATGCGCTTGACGTCTTCCATCTTATCTATAAACTGGTCACCGGAACAGATCAGCCCCTTGTGGATATCTTCCTTCTCAGGAATCAGGTCAAGCAGATGTTGAGCCCCCTTAAAATAAAGCGGCAAACCCTGTACCTGTCCCAGGTCACTCTCAGGGCCGCACCACACGTCATGATATGCTACACGCTCACCCGCCACAACGTCCATCACTTTAATTGAAGCGTCTGCGCCACCAGCCACGCCGCTGTTGATGACGTAGTTTGGTGCAAAATTGTTGACAAGCATCAAAGCCCCCATAGCGGCATTGACCTTGCCGATACCGCATTGCATGACCATTACGTCATGGCGACCAACCTTTCCGCGATGAAACTCAAACCCACTCATGCGACTATCTTCACTATCCTTTAGCAAGGGAAGGAGCAAATCCAATTCCTTGCGCATGGCCACGATGATTCCTATTTTCATAATATTATTTAGTTTTTAATACGATTACTAACGCCTTGCGACTAACTTTTTCAGCTACAAAATTACTCTTTTTTCTCTAATTATGCTATTTTTGCCGCATGAATCAGTTAATAGACATCCTGCACAGCGAGGGCTTGACCCTTGTTGTGAAAAGTGGCGATGGTAAGATTTTCCGCTTCACTCAGCGTGGCGTGAAAGACCTGTTGACTCTGGTAACCGAGAATCCTCAGGTGTTGCAAGGTGCCCTCATTGCCGACAAGGCAGTGGGCAAGGCAGCTGCAGCCTGCATGGCCATAGGCGGCGTGCGGCAAGTCCATGCCGACGTGATGAGTGAGCCCGCGTTGGATTTACTTCACACCCATGGCATAGAGGCTCAATACGGCCAACTTGTTGACCACATCATCAACCGCACCGGCACCGACTGGTGCCCCATGGAAAAACTGAGCCGGGACGTGGACGATCCAGCTCTCATCATTCAGAAAATCAAGGATTTCTTCAAGTCGCATTGAAACAAAAAGCACCAGCTAGGTTCAGTGCTGGTGCTTTCTTCTTTAAACATCACTAATTGTTACTATAGCTGTGCCTTCATGCTTCAGAATTTGGTTCTCGTTTGTTATATAGACACACGAGAACGCCGCTTTGTTACAACAAAACGGCGTATTAACAATACTTTAACAATGTGCTGGTCCTACAATTCGGCTTCCTTGAGTTTTTCGGCGTTTTCGGCCACAATCAGGTGATCGATGCAGTCCTGGATATCGCCATCCATAAAGGCAGGCAGGTTGTAGATCGTGTAGCCGATTCGATGGTCGGTTATGCGGCCCTGAGGATAATTGTAAGTGCGGATTTTGGCCGAACGGTCACCCGTCGAGACCAAAGTCTTGCGACGTGAAGCAATGTCGTCCATATACTTCTGATGCTCGTGGTCGTAAATGAATGTGCGCAGACGCGCCAATGCCCTTTCCTTATTCTTGGGCTGATCGCGGGTCTCGGTACACTCAATCAGGATTTCCTGCTGCTCGCCTGTATTGGGATTGGTCCACATGTAACGCAGACGCACACCACTGTTCACCTTGTTCACATTCTGGCCACCGGCCCCGCCGCTGCGGAAGGTATCCCACTTGATTTCGCCCTCGTTGATATGAACATCAAACGGTTCGGCCTCCGGAAGCACGGCCACGCTGGCTGCTGATGTGTGTACACGGCCTTGGGTTTCGGTTACGGGCACTCGCTGCACGCGGTGAACGCCCGACTCATATTTCAGTGTACCATATACATTATCGCCAGTGATGCTGAACACGACTTCCTTGAAGCCACCCACAGCCCCCTCGCTGCAACTGGACATCTGCACGTTCCAGCCTTTGGTTTCACAATAGCGGGTGTACATGCGCGCCAGGTCGCCAGCAAACAGAGCGGCCTCGTCGCCACCCGTGCCGCCACGTATTTCCAGCACCACGTTCTTGCTGTCCTCCGGATCCTCGGGAATCAGCAACAACTTGATTTCTTCTTCCAGTTTGGGAACTTCGGCCTGATTGGCATCGATTTCCTCACGAGCCATAGCCCTCAAATCTTCATCGGTCTCACTGTCGAGCATCACTTTTGCCTGCTCAATGTCCTCCAGCAGTTTGCGGTATCGGTGGGTCGCATCGAGCAATGTTTCCAAACTCTTATATTCCTTAGTTAGCTTGACATAACGCCGCTGATCGGCGATAACATTGGGGTCAGTAATCAGCGTCCCGATTTCTTCAAATCTGGCATCAAGACCATCCAAACGTTGTAATAATGTATTCTCTGCCATTGTGCAATTTTTATTTTTGGCTGCAAAGGTAGTGATTTTTTGTTTAGGGTTTTATGTTTTTATGTTTTTAGTCACTTGTCTAAAGAATGCTGAGGTCACTTTAACATTATACATTAAACTATAAACTACGAGCAAAGCTGGCATCCCAATTCCCAAAAAATCATTACTTTTGTGGCATGAAACAACAATTATCCACCATCGGCGCACTCGTTTGGAACCTGCTGGTAGCCTTTATGGCCTACACCCTATGCCGCATCGTTTTCCTGACGCTCAACTGGTCGCTTTATGCCGGTACGCTCACTCTGGGCCATACTATGGAACTGTTTGGTGCAGGGCTGCTGTTCGATACTCCAGCGATACTTTACACCAATGCCATTATCCTGCTGATGTTCCTGCTGCCACTGCACTGGAAGGAGCGCCCCGGCTTCTATCGGGTGGCATGCTGGATTTACACCATTGTCAACAGCATTGCCGTGTATATGAATCTGATGGATTGCGTTTATTTCCCCTTTACAGGCAAGCGCACCACTGCATCGGTGTTTGCCGAGTTCAGTAACGAGGGTACGGGCGAGATGCTAAAAATCTTTGGCGGACAGTTCCTGAGTCACTGGTATCTGGTGCTGCTGGCAGGACTCATCACTTGGGCATTCTGGAAGTTGTTCCGTCCCATCCCCAAGCGGGTAACACATCCAACGCATTTGGGACGATACTACGTCATACAAGTTCTCGCTTTGCTGTTGGCCATTCCGTTATGCATTGGAGCCATCCGCGGCGGTTTTACCAAGGCAACTCGCCCCATCACCATCAGCAATGCCAACCAATATGTCAACCGACCCGCCGAGACGGGTATCGTGCTCAACACGCCGTTCTCTATCTTCAGGACGTTAAAGAAAACGCCCTTTGTCGTTCCCGATTACATGAGCGACGAGGAGGCACTGGCGCTCTATACCCCACTCCACCAGCCAGCAGACAGCACGGCCTTCACGCCTCGCAACGTCGTGGTGCTCATCCTGGAGAGTTACAGCAAGCAGCACATCGGCTTTTACAACCGCACCTTGCGTGATGGCACCTATCAAGGCTTCACCCCTTTCCTGGACTCGCTCATCACAGCGGGCGCGATGACTTACCGCTATTCCTATGCCAACGGGCGCAAAAGCATCGAAGGCATGCCTTCGGTGCTATCGTCCCTGCCCAACTTTGTTGAGCCGCTCTTTCTTACACCAGCTTCGCTGAATGCCATGTCAGGTCTAGCACGCGAACTGGGCGAAAACAAGGGCTACACCACCGCCTTCTTCCATGGTGCACAAAACGGTTCAATGGGTTTCCAAGCATTTGCACGCGCCACGGGATTCCAGCGCTACTACGGTCGCAACGAGTACAACGCCGACCCCAATTTCCACGGCGATGCCGACTTCGACGGCACATGGGCCATATGGGACGAGGAATTCTTCCAATTCTATGCTGCGCAGATGAACAAGATGCGAGAACCGTTCATGACGGCACTGTTCAGCGCATCAAGCCACGACCCGTTCGTCGTACCCGAGAAATACAAGAGCCGTTTTCCACAAGGTGAGCGCCCATTGCAGCAGTGCATCGCCTATACCGACTATGCCTTGAAACGTTTTTTTGAGACTGCAAGCCAGCAACCGTGGTTCAAGAATACCTTGTTTGTCATCACGGCCGACCATGTGAGCCAGCAGATTGACCCGTTCTACTGCACTACGCTCGGCCATTATGCCGTGCCCATCATCCTCTATGCCCCGGGCGACCCGTCGCTGCACGGCTACGACGAGGAGCAAGTGGTGGAGCAGATCGACATCATGCCCACGGTGCTCAGCTACCTGCATTATGATAAGCCTTACATCGCCTTTGGGCGAGACATGCTTCACTCGCCTGCCGACGAGGGTTTCGCCCTGCACTGGCTACCAGAGTCCAGCAGTTATGAATATGTATGGGGGGACTATACCCTGCATTTCGACGGCCAGCGCACGGTGGCGGCTTACGCCTTCCGCACCGATTCGACTTTCTCACACAACGTCTTGGCCACCATGCCGCCTGCCACACTCGAGCGCATGGAGCGTCACATGAAGGCAATCATTCGTCAGTACATGCAGCGAATGACGGACGACAAGCTTGTCATCACTGCTGACAATCAGTAATACCGTCTCGGCGCTTCAATGCGTCGATGCTCGGTTCAGCACCACGGAAACGCTTATAGAGAGTCATCGGATCCTCGGTGCCGCCACGTGAGAGGACATTATCGAGCCATGATTTAGCAGTATCGGGGTTGAAAATGCCGTCCTGCTTGAACTTGTCGAATGCGTCGCACTCAATCATTTCGGCCCATTTGTAACCATAATAACCCGCTGCATAACCACCTGAGAAGATGTGGGTGAACTGTGGCGACATAATGCAGCCCTCGACCGGCTCAAAAGCCTGAACATCCTTGACAGCATCGTATTCGAAATCAAAGTCGTCGCCACCGTAAGGCTCGACGATGCTGTGCCACGCCATATCGATGTAGCCGAAGCCCAACTGGCGCACACATGCGTAGGCCGCCCCATACTGCGATGAAGCAATCAGGCGATCGATCAGTTCCTGGGGTACGGGCTCACCCGAGATATAATGACGTGCGAAACTATCCAAAAACTCGCGCTCATAGACGTAGTTCTCGTTGAACTGCGACGGAACCTCGACAAAATCGCGATATACATTTGTGCCCGAGAGTGACTGGTACCTGCAACGGCTCAACAACTGGTGCAATGCATGGCCGAACTCATGCATGAAGGTCTCGACCTCACGAACGGTGAGCAACGACGGTCGGGTCTCGGTCGGCCGGGTGAAATTCATCGTCAGGGTCACCAGCGGACGCACATCGTTGCCATTATTGTCGATATACTGCTCGCGGAAACTCGTCATCCACGCCCCGCTCTGCTTGGTGGCACGTGGAAAGAAATCCAGATAGAGCATACCCACTGCCTTGCCTTCATCATCGGTCACATCATAGACCTCCACCTCGGGATGGAACACCTGGGCATCATTATTGGGTATGAACCTCAAACCATACATTCGCTTGGCAAAACCAAAGACACCACGGGTAACACTGCCCAACTCGAAATACGGCCTCAACAACTCGTCGTTGATCTCAAACATTGCATCCTTTTCCTTATTGCTGTAGTAAGCATAGTCCCACGGCATAATTTCTACAGGCCTGCCTTCAAGATTGCTTGCAAAGCCTGCTAACCGCTCCTTCTCATTGCGTTCCACAGGCAGATAGGCTTCGCGCAACTCGTTGAGCATCTGATAGACACGTTCGGGCTGGCCAGCCATTGTATGCTGCAATTTGTATTCCGCAAAAGTCTTACAGCCCATAAGATGAGCTATTTCCAATCGGGTATTGGCGATGTCACGTAGAATATCCAGGTTGCAATACTCCCCACTGGTACACTGGCGGTTATACATCTTGTATAACTTCTCACGCAAGTCGCGGCGGGTGCTGTACTTCATGAAGGGGATGTAACTGGGTGCATCCAGGGTAACCAACCATTCGTTCTCGCGTCCTTTAGCTCTAGCGGCATGCTTTGCGGCATCCAGAGCACTCTCGGGCAAGCCGTCGAGATCAGCCTCTGATAGCCACATTTCATACCGTGGAGTCTCCTTGAGTGCATTCTGGTCAAATTTCAACGTCAGCTCGGTCAGGCGCTTGGACAAATCACGATAGCGTTCGCGGTCAGCGCCTTGCAGGTTGGCACCACTGCGCGCAAATCCGTCATAGGTTTCCCGCATAAGCATCTGATCTTCGACATCATGGCTTGCGGCATCAAAGTGTTCTTGAACATATTTCACCCGTTGCCACAGGCGTTCGTTGAGGGTGATGCTGTTGAAGTGTTCGCTTAACACAGGTGCCATTCGCTCACTGATTGCCATCAATTCATCATCGGCATTGGCCGAAAGCATCGGGTAAAACACACCCAGCACGCGGTTGAGGGTAGCTCCGGCACGCTCCAGCGCCACGATCGTATTCTCAAACGTTGCCTCAGCCTCATTGCTGGTGATAGCCTCTACCTCGGCATCATGTTCCTTAATACCCTGGCGGATAGCGGGCTCATAGTCTCCCGTCGTAATCCGGTCAAAAGGAATTGCTCCTCCAGTGGTCTTGAACGGCTCGAAAAATATGTTATCTCTTTTCATTTTTTTAAATAATAACAAACCCCTATCATGAAACAAGTTGAACTGAGTATTCATCTTCTTATACCTTGTTCAAGAACCTTAACATGATCAATTCTTCTGGCAGTATTATTATAGATTACTATTATCAAAGCTATACCATAAAATATTTGACGCATATTAGCAGCAATAGTTGATGGCAGCCCTATAAATCGGAAAAATTCAGGCAGCAATACTAATAGTGATGCAGCATAAAAAACTCCTCGCAAATTATGCATACCACCAATTATTACAATGCATAAAATGAAAATAGATTCATCAATAGTAAAGCTTGACGGGTCTATATAGCTGACATAATGGGCATAAATCACTCCAGCAAGAGATGCTATCATAGCACTAATCACAAATGAAATAACTTTAGCTCGTACTACATTCTTACCTAAACTTTTTGTATAAATCTCATCTTCGCTCAGTGCACGTAAAATTCTCCCAAAAGGAGATTTTGTGATATTAGAGATTAAAAACCACACAACTGCAGCAAATAACGCTGCAAGCAACAAAAAAGAGAGTTTGCTATTAAACGTAAATCCAAAGATTGTAAAAGGCGGAATGTCTGGAATACCCAGTGGCCCGTTGGTAACATCCTGCCAGTTATTCATAATTGAATATATCACTATTTGAATACCCAATGTGATGAAAATAAAAAAGTCATCAATGGCACGAACAGCCAATGCTGAAATCAACAAAGCTATTATTCCAGATAAAAGCATGGCTACAGGCAAGTTAATCAACAGTGAAGAGTCATAGTTGACAGACAACAATGCAGTAACATAAGCACCAATCCCATAAAACCCCGCATGCGCAAGCGACATCTGGCCACTATAACCAGCAACCAAACTAAGAGATTGGGCAAGTATTGTATAGATGCAAATCAATATGGCGAGATGTAGGACATACTCCATTACAAATCTACTTTTTTTATTCGTTTTCTACTTATACCCGATGGACAGAAAAATAAAAATATGATAAGAATTATGTATGCGACAGAATTCATCCATTTACTATCCAGATAATAGGCGACCAAATGTTGAAATGTTGCCAACAACAATGCTCCTAACAAAATGTGGCGTATTTTTCCCATACCACTTATTATTATGACAACGATAGCATAAAGCAACCAATTAAAACCCAAAGTTGGCGACAAATCAGTATCTGCTGCTATCAAGATTCCCGCACATGTTGCCAAGGCAGTACCTATGCCAACACTCCATTTTACAGCATTTTCTTCTGATATTGCAAGGATTGAACTTAATTCATAATTCGATGAAACTGCCTTTATTTTCATGCCAACATTTGTCTTTTCAATAAAAAGCCAAAATAAACATAACAACAAAAAGCCTGAACAGACTGTGACAATCTCCAAATCATTGATATATAATCCATAAAACATATGACCCTCTTTTATTTCCCAAAAACGAAAGCTTAATGTGCTATCACCCCAAATCAATGAGACAATATTTTGTAATAACACATATAAACCAAGAGAGACCAACATCAACTGCCAATTTGCCGCATTTCTTAAGCGCAAAGGTCTGTAAAGAAAATGATCAATCAAAAGCATCAATAAAACTGTAATCAATATTGATGCTAGAACTGCCAAACTTAATGGCCACGCACATTGAATGGTCATCTCATAAACCAAATACCCACCCAAAGTCAGAACTATAGCATGCGCTATATTAAAGAAACGTAGAACGCCCTGCGTAACCCTAAATGAGATTGCAATAAGAGCATATACGATTGATAAAACAATTATATTTAATACTATTTGCAACATTGCTTCATTCCTTCTTCACAAATTCACCCTTTCTTATTTCATATAAATCAACCTTTTTATTATGAATTATGCCATTCTTATCATAGAACACCTTACCAAATAGCGTTTGAAATTCTTCAGAGTACAATGCTTTTTGTATTTCGGAAACATTATTGCCGTATTTTTTAATTAAGGTATAGAATATCATTGCCGCCTCATAGCCATTAACCGCATATACAGTTGGTTTTTCATTAAATCTTCTTTGATATCTAATCTCAAAGTCAATAAAAGACCTGGTATATTCTACACTCTCACTTGCGATTATTACATTTTCCACAAGGTTGCCTCCATTTTTAATGAAGCCATCCGTTTTTAAAGTAGAAATACCTAACCATTTTGAAGTAAAGCTTATATCTTTTGCTTGTTTAATAAAATTCAGAGTTTGCTCAACTGGTGTAACCAATAGCACCGCATCTGGGTTTAAGGACTTTAATTTAATGAGCTCGGTTCGAAAGTCTTTACTTGTGGGTTCAACTAATATTTTAGATACTATATTAATATCTTTACCTTTACTTGCATTAGAGAAAGCATCAATATAGGGCATACCTGCTTCATTGTTATGTGCTATTATTGCTATACTTTTTATTCCTAATTGTTCTAAGTTATTCGCGACACACTCTGTCTCTTCCGTTCCTAATACACGATCGCTAAAAACAAACTCTCCTGTTTCTTTCATGTTTGGTGAGGATGCAATTGTAGAAAAGAGAATAGTTTTAGTTGAATCCGCTTTAGGTGATAAAGACATAATACTTGAACTATTGCATCCGCATATAATTAAATGAATATTGTTAATGGATGAAAATCTTTCAAAAGCACCTAGTGCTTTATTTACATTTGATTGGCCGTCTTCAAAATAGAAGTTGATGAACGGATCATTTTCATTTATTATTTCAGAAGCAATAATTACTCCATTTTGAACCCAAGTTCCGTATTCTGCTATTACTCCCGTTAAATCGCAAATAACACCAATTCCAATTTCTTGCTTTGTCTTAGCTTGATGAATTGATAATGCTACTACTATAGAAATAATAATACTCAATAGTAATAAGCTATTTCTCCATTTTTTCATAACTCTATAACACAATTAAAGACACTCTGTTCTTGCTATCTTTCTATTAAAAATCATAAGATCATCATTCCTATTTAGTCCCAAACATTCAAAGATGTCATAAATGCCATCTCTTTGACGAATTGAAGTACTATTGCTTTTCATTGGTTGATGTGGCTCAAATGGAAGTGATGGATTTCGAGCCAAATAATCTTCAAAAATAAAACGGCCCAAAACCACAGGAATTTTACCATCTGAGAAACTCTCCCAAATTCTAATTATTGCATCTTTGAGAACTTTACGTTTCAAGGTACACAACCATTTATCAGATATATCTATTGAACCAGATTGAGTTAGATTTCTCATAAGACATCCTCCAGAGCATAAATATTTGTTTATGCATGCACTACAAGGTTTCATATCTAAAACAGTATGGTTATTAAGAATACTTTTATTGGTCTCCCACTCAGATTCTTTTTGATCTGTTTTCCAATTTCCAATAATGAATTCTTTGTATCTACTATCGAAACTTTGTACCCTATAACATGTTGACATAGATCCATCAGGATTGAATACACAAAAACGACCGCTTGCTCCCGTACAAAAATAAGAAGATGGTGTCAACAAATTCATGTATGCACCTGTCGTAATCATTAACCCCTTTTTCTCTGCCTCATCAACAGCGGATAAAAAGACATTAACATAATCATCAATCACTGGCAATAGTTTCATTTCTTCAACACTCTTCCCAATAGGATGATACGGTTCAATGTGAGCGAGTGGCACTCCTATTGATTTCCAATAATCTATAGATTTTGATAGGTTCTTATAATTTACACTTGTTGCAGTATATCTAATCGTAAAGATAGCATTGTTCTTTGCCAAATATCGTAGTGTTTTATCGACAGTTTGTGCATTACGCACTTTATCTAACGGACTGTCATCGTCCAAAACACCATCACTTGACACAGTAATGTGGAATTTGTTGTCAATCAAATAGTCCAAAACACTTTCCGAAGTAATGCCATTTGTTGATATTCTTAAATAAATCTTTCGGCTTTTTAAAGTTTTTAAAAAATCCACCGTGTGCTTAATAGTATTAATCTCCAGTGTCGGTTCTCCCCCAAAGAAATTAATAAGAATATACTCTGCATCTTCTCTCAAAAATTTCTTAATAATTCTTACAGGATCTTCTTCACGCATTGACATCGGTTTATTTTGCGAAATAGAATAACAATACTTGCAACTTAAATTGCATTTAGTGGTCAGCACAAAGAAAAAGCCCTGCATTTTATCTTTGTCAGCAAGCGGTTCATCAATAGAACATTTTAACAAATTCTTATCAACATACTCTTCTAAAGCAGATGAATTATCAGCAATACAGCCACTTAAGACATCGTAGAAGACATTTTTGCCATTAATTGTTACTTCGATTATATTATTATCCATAACTCTAATAATTTAAGATTTAACTAGTTTATGAATTATTGTTTTTATCCTATTTGGAACAAAACAGATAACTCTTCTAATACATATACTGAGCTAGTTCGCCAGATTCTTCTGCAATAGAGTCAGATTCTTCTGCAATAGAGTCAGATTCTTCTGCAAGACAGCCGCCTAACTCTTTCTTAAGCTCACTTAATTGTTTCTTAAATTGGTTTTTATCAACTTCTGCTAAACAATCGTAGGTAAATAAAGTCTGAATATTCTTACGGTTTTGCAATGTATGATAGTATGTTTCAGCTAAATCACAATATAATTTGGATTTATTATAGTCTTTAATAATATTACAAACACGAGCCATCGAAAAGTACCATGAAGCCATAAGATTTTCTCCAGACTCCCCAGATATTCTGGATTCCATGTAAGTAATGAAATCTTCTCCGATTCTAGCATCTTTTTCTATAATTCCTCTCGAATGAGCTCCTTTTAATTCAAGATATAAAGGTAGAGCTGTCATTCTGTCGAATGAAAATCTCAGACCTGATTCATTTTTCATCATATCATGAATCTTTTCTTTTATCCCTTTTTCATCTTTCTTTCTGGCATCTTCATTCAACTTACGATGAGAATAATATCTAATCTCTAAAATCGATAACTCTAAACTATTTTGAAGCCAAGATGGAGAATACTGAACATAATACGATGCCTTATCCAAATAATTCTCTGCTTTTTTCAATTGGTTTTTACTTTTCTGACCATTATTCATATAGACATCATACGCAAATTGTTTATAAGTTCGAGCCAAATGAAAAGAAACAATCTGCTTATATGGGGACTTATCACTCAATAATTTTTCTGCCTTTTTCAATACTATAATAGCATCCTCATATCTCTTAATAAAATATTTCTCAAGTCCTTGACATAATAGTAATGGAGCATACTTAGGATTGCTCTCTACATCTATTTCTTTATTTTTAACTAATCTAGAAATATAATAAATCGCATTGAGGTGCTTACTAGATGTGATTTGTGTCGCTTCAACAAATGGAACCGCATGCATTGTAATCAATGCATTATCCAGAACACTCTTATCTAATTCTCTTATTCGATCTTCTGTAGTCAGATACTTTTTATAATATTTGAACATAGCAAATCCAGCCAATAAAGCAAATAACGCTATAATTGCTGAAAAATAAGAAATCGTATTTGCAGTCGTATCTATTATTTCATCAAATATTACACTATTACTCTCAGGATAAGTCTTGTCTGTAGCATTAAACGTATTGTAACTCAGCCCATTCATTTTGTCATCCCTAATATTTCTATAATGGACTTTATTTGATGTGATTTCGTAATCCGTTGAATTACAACTATCTTTTACTTCATTTAAGTCAAATGCGTTATATACCAATGGCTGGTATATGAGCTGATGCGCTGTAGTATCCTCTTTATAATACTGATGCGTAACTAAGTCCCTGTTGTTAAAAGCTAAAGTAGCAATAATAACAAAAGCACATAATACAACACATAATATAAAAGTCTCAATTATTATTTTTGTAAAATCATGTATCGTCTTGAAGTTAATCATAGTTATCTTATATTTTATTAAAGTCCACTATTCCAATTGTCACAATCATCCATATTTAAAATGTTTTTAGAAATTGTACGAATATGAACAATTCTATGCTCAACAATCACCAATGTTGCGCCCTCATTTCTAATTATTTCCAACCAATGGAGCATTGTTTGAATATTCTCTTCACTTAATCCAGCAAGGGGTTCATCAAAAAGCAACAGCCTTGGTCGATTTACAATTACCATTGCAAGAGAGAGTAGCTTACGTTCACCACCGCTAAGTTGGCCCGCAAACTGATGTCTTTTCTCTTGCAAATCTGGAATCATCTCCCAAACTTCACCTATGCGTTTCTTGGTCTCTCTATTATTATTCAAATGAAGTAGAGAAAACTGGAGGTTTTGCACCACACTCACATCGTCAAATAACGCATTTTTTTGGGGAACATACATAATGCCTCGTTCAAGCATTCTGTACGGCTCTGTCTGGTGCCGAACGTCATGAAGGAGAGTATCGCAATACTCAACTTTTCCAGCCCACACACTAAGAAGACCATAGATAACCTTCAAAAGAGTGCTTTTGCCTGAGCCGTTTGATCCGACAATCAAAAGAGTCTCATTCTCTGGAATTTCAAGAGAGACATTGTGCAGTACAGGCTTCTTACCATACCCAGCAGTAATATTTGAGAGTTTCAGGATGCTCATACGTAAGCTTCTTTCACTTTTTTATTGTTTCTGTATGCCTCGTAAGATTGAAATTTACGTAATTTCCCTTCGTTAAGGAAAAGTATTTCGTCGGCAACATCGGTAATAAAATCGCTATTGTGCTCAATAATAAGCAATGATATTCCCTTGTTCTTTTCCTGCTTGATGACGTCAGAGAGCATTTCACGATATTTAGGATTCACTCCAGCTACAGGTTCGTCAAGCAGCCAAACAGATGTTCCACTAGCCATACAGCAAGCCAGGTTCAAAAGTTTTTGTTGACCATAGGATACTTCTCTTGCCAGACGTAGAGCGATATCATCAATAAAACATGTCCTAAGAATCTCATTTGCTTTTTGACGATTAATCTCTTGTTCTCTTTTCACATCATCCATTGGTAGCAACGCTTTCCACCATTTTTCGCCTTCCTGATTGGGGAAAGCAAGCAGGACATTTTCTAGAACTGTCATGTTCTCAACAAGTCGCATATCTTGAAAAGTACGTCCTATCCCTTTTTGGTTAAGAATATTCGGCTCAACACCATTAATTCTGACACCATTAAGACGAATTTCGCCTTTATCTGGTTTCAAGAAGCCAGACAAAATATTTATCAATGTGGTTTTGCCTGAGCCATTGGTGCCCAACAA
The DNA here is from genome assembly GCA_947302275.1 of uncultured Prevotellaceae bacterium. Classification (GTDB taxonomy): domain Bacteria; phylum Bacteroidota; class Bacteroidia; order Bacteroidales; family Muribaculaceae; genus Sodaliphilus. The sequence continues at coordinate 27,631 of CAMYUW010000002.1, read as the reverse complement.
GACAGCAACGCTTCCTTCTTGTAGTTGAAATGAGACGTCTTTAAGAACTTCATTGTCTCCAAATGACTTAGCAATATGTGATGCTTCTAAAACCATCGTATTGATAATCCTATAATTTGGCAAATTTAATAAGAAAATTAGTAATATGAGTCTTCATGCATCATTTTTTATATATTTTAATATAATATACTGTCACATTGCATTCATTATTTTGTTTATTATAACTAAATGTAGGAGATTTTTCGTTATTCCAACTCTACTACGGTGATGCCAGCGCCTCCAAACTGGACATGCTCGTCACGATAGGATTTTACGCCAGTGACCGTGTGCAGGTACTCACGGATGGCCACCTTCAACGCGCCCGTGCCCGTGCCGTGAAGAATGCGCACCCGCTGGGCGCTGAACTGGATGGCGTCATCAATGAAATAGGTAATCGCCTGCAAGGCCTCGTCGGCGCGCATGCCGCGCACGTCGATATCGGGCTTGAAACTCAGTTGGCGGGCCCGTATCTCGTCGCTTGTGGAACGACCCAGAGACTCGACCCGCGGCGATTTCTCCTTGCGCATGGTGCGCTCGACCTTGTCAGCTTCGATTCGCGTCTTGATATTGCCGAAGGCAACCAGCGCATATTTTCCGTCGATACTGATGAGTGTGCCTACCGTAGTGGAGCCCTTGAGTATCACGTTGTCGCCAGCCTGCAATGGGCGATCCTTGGCCATGGGCGACGGCTTGGTTTTCTTGGAGGGCTTGCGGTGTGGTTTATCCTTGGGAGTGAGTTCCTTGAGGCGTTCGGGCGCCTCGGTCTCGTCGGCAGCGAGGCGCTGTTTAAATTCATCCAGCTGGCGGCGCAATTCTTTGGTGCGTTCTTTTTCAGCCTGCTCGCGGCGAATCTCCTTGATGGTTCTCTCGATTTGGGCATTGCTGCCTTGCAGGATTTCCTGAGCCTCGGCACGGGCGTCATGGATAATCTGGCGGTGCTCGGCCCGAATATTGTCCAGACGTTCGTCATAGTCGGCAATCATCTGGTCCAGACGCTTTTCCTTAGCCCGCACATCCTGGCGCTTATTTTCCCAATACCGACGGTCCCGCACAATATCGAGAAGATACTTGTCCATATTGATGTAATCACTGCCCACAATCTCGCTGGCTTTGTCGATGACCTGCTGCGGTAGGCCCGTCTTGCGAGCAATCTCTATAGCAAACGAGCTGCCTGGATAGCCCATCGACAATTGGAACAAGGGCTGCATGCGTTGACGGTCGTAGAGCATTGCACCATTGACCACGCCTCCTGCCTCATCGGCAAAATGCTTGAGGTTCTGATAATGCGTCGTCACCACGCCCATCACTTGGCGCTCGTTCAACTGCTCCAGGATGGATTGGGCTATGGCGCCTCCAATCTGCGGCTCGGTGCCGCTTCCCATCTCATCGATAAGGATTAGGGTTTCCTTACCACCTTTGGACAGGAATAATTTCATGTTCTGCAGGTGGCTGCTATAAGTACTCAAGTCGTTCTCTATGCTTTGCTGATCGCCGATATCGATGAAGATGTCATGAAACAGGCCCATGTGAGAATTGTCCCTCAGGGTGGGCAGCAATCCACATTGCATCATGTATTGAACCACTCCCACCGTTTTCAGGCACACCGACTTGCCTCCAGCATTGGGCCCGGAAATCACCAGGATGCGATCTTTTTTATTCAACGAGATATTCAATGGCACAACTTCCTTTCCTTGAGCCCGCAGCGAGAGCATGAGGGCGGGATGAATGGCAGTGTACCACTCGATAACAGGTTTGCGGTCAACATGGCACATCTGAGCCCCGACATCACGGGCGAATAACGCTTTGGCTCTGATAAAATCCAGTTGACCTAGGGTCTCAAGCACAGAAGCCAACTCATCGAGGTGAGGACGGATCTGGTCAGTGACCATGGTAAGAATCCGGATGATTTCACGGGCAATTTCGGCCTCGGTTTCACGAATTCGGTTATTGGCCTCAACAATAGCGTCAGGCTCGATAAACACGGTCTTTCCCGTAGCGCTCTCGTCATGAACAATTCCGTGCAGGCGGCGCTTGTTCATAGCACTCACCGGCAGAACAAGGCGCCCGTCGCGCAACGAGGGCTGGACATCATTATCGAGAATACCCTCCTGCTTACCCTGTGCGATAATTCGCCTCAGCGTTCCGTTGATACTGCTGGTTACACGGGCTATGGACGTACGCAGTTCCTGTAAATGAGGCGAAGCGGTGTCCTTGATGTTTCCCGACTTGTCAAGCACGTGGCTAATGGCTGAGCTCAACTCAGGGAAAGCTTGCATACCGCTAGTCAGTTCACGCAGACGCGGATAAGGAGTATTATCTTCACCATTTGGGGCAAAAAAGCGCACCACCAGGCCAACGGTCACCAAAAGTCGCTGAAGGTCAAACAATCTCTCAGCCGACAGGAACGTGCCGGGCGTGGAAACTTCCTTAAGCACCACACGCAGGTCGAAATAGTAACTCAACGGAAATTCCTTGCCGGTTTGGAGGATGGAGAGGAACTCATTGGTTTCTTCTAGCCATCGTACCACTTCGTCGCGGCGGGTTGAGAATCGCAGCCGAGGCACATTGGCAGCACCCAGCGTACTCACACAGTGCCGTTCCAGTTCGCGCCTCACGGCATCAAAGCCAATCTTGGTCTCAAAGGTTGAGGGATAAATCATGTTACAAAAGTAGTCATTTTTCGTCATTCAACGAAAAAATTGTATATTTGCAGCAATAATCGGGAGAGAATCTCCCATTATCAAATCATCAATCAAATCTTATCTATCTGATCCAGAGAAAACGATGCCCTGATGATGGCCAACCCGACCATAACAGGGCATTTTTACATTTTATCAGTCTGGAAAAGCTGTTTTTCAAAAATAATGAGTACATTTGCAGGTTATAATCTCTGAATTGTAATTAACCTTAATTAATAACAAACTCAAACGTATGAAGAAATTATTTTTAGCTTTACTCGCTTCGGCCATCGCTATTAACGTCATGGCTGACGACAAGGTTGTCATCCCCGACAGCACTGGTTTCAAGTTCACCGACACCAAGGTCATCAAGCACACTCCAGTCAAGGACCAGAACAAGTCCGGAACGTGCTGGTGCTACTCCACCAACTCTTTCTTCGAGAACGAGATCCTGCGCCTCACCGGCAAGGAGGTTCACCTGAGCGAGGGCTTTGTGGTTAACCACTGCTACTATGACAAAGCCATCAAGTACATCCGCATGGATGGTACGATCAACTTCGCCGAGGGTGGCGCTGCCGAGGACGTGCCCTACGTATGGCGCAAATACGGCATGGTGCCCAACGAGGTCTATACCGGCATGACCTATGGTGACAAGAAGTTTGACACCCACGAGTTGACTACCCTGCTGAGTGGCTATGTTGGCACCATCAACAAGAACAGCCGCGGCAAGCTCACTCCCGCGTGGAAGGACGGCCTGAAGGGCATCCTCGACAGTTACATGGGCAAGATGCCCGAGACCTTCGTCTATGAGGGCAAGACCTATACCCCTCAGACCTGGGCTGCCAGCCTCGGTATCAACATGGACGACTATGTGCCCATCGCATCGTTCACCCATCACCCCTATTATCAGCCCTTCGTCCTTGAGGTGGCCGACAACTGGCTGTGGTCCAGCTATCAGAATGTACCCATCGACGAACTTCTCGAGATTGCCAACTATGCCATCGACAACGGCTACAGCATTGCTTGGGGTTCTGACGTGAGCGAGAAGGGATTCAAGTGGCGCAATGGTTATGCCATCCTGCCCATCAAGAAAGACGTTCCCGATGCTGAAGGTACCGATATGGCCCGTTGGGCTCAGCTCAGTGACAAGGATCGCGAGGCCGAGTTATGGGACATCAAGGGTCCGGTGAAGGAGCAGTGGGTAACCCCTGAGGAGCGTCAAGAGATGTTCGACAATAAAGAGACCACCGACGACCACGGCATGGTAATCATGGGCAAGGCTGTTGACCAGGAAGGCAACAAGTACTTCAAAGTACAGAACAGTTGGGACACCAACCAATTGTATGAAGGCTACTTCTATTGCAGCGAGGCATTCTTCCGCGCCAAGACCTTGAACATCCTCGTTCACAAGGATGCCATTCCCGCCAAGATTGCCAAGAAAATGGGCATTAAGAAGTGATCGATTATCAGCTTCAGTCCCGCCGCAGCCTGCCTGCCATTATTGCGGTGTCTTGCTTTGCGGTGTTGGCTTTGCTCTTGACCTCGTGGGATTCCTACCTTTATGACCTGTGGCAGCACCACGACGTGATTTGGTTCTACGCCTGCGGTAAGGCGTGGATGAACGGGATGACACCCTACGTGGACTTTGCTGACAGCAAAGGGCCACTGCTTTGGCTCATCTACGGAATCGGCTACCTGCTGAGCCCGCACAACTATGTGGGCTGCTACTGGTTATCTTGTGTATTGTATGCCGTCATCTTTTACCAGTGCTACAAGTGTGCACTGGTATTGAACCGCGACAAGATGTTGTCGCTGGCAGCAGTGGTTCTGTCCGCATTGTTTTTCCTCGGAGCATTCACCCATATCGAGGTGCGCGGCGAGGACTACTGCTACCCTTTCATGCTGGCAATTCTCTATCGGTTCTTGCGGCACACATTCTTGCATGAGGAAAGCCACCGCTTTGTACGACAGTGGGTAATTCTGCTGGGCATTGCTTTGGGCGTGACATTCCTCATCAAGTACAGCTGCACGCTGATGCTGGCTGTTTTCATTCCCTACTGCTGCTTCGTCGTTCCTCGGCGTTGCGGTTATCCCGTATGGCGCGCCATTGGCTGGTGTATACTGGCTGGTGTGCTCACTATACTGCCGATGCTCATTGTTCTGATTGCGCAGGGATGCTTCGGAGCATTCATAAACGAGTATTTTCTGGTCACGGCTGGCACGTTCAACAATCTTCATGGCACCCAGATAACGCCACGCAGCATACTGGCTCTGTTCATGGGGATGCGCATGATTGTATTCATGGGGTTGCTGGCTCTAGGACTGGTGATCTACTTCCTCAGAGCCCAAATTGGCCGCTGGTTCATTCTAGTGGCAGTCTTGTGGTTCCTGGCAGTGATTTTGCTCAACGGCTCTGACCGCATCTACTTCAACGTATTGTCGGTGTTCACGGTCCTCTTTGCGGGTATCGTTACCCAATTGTTGGGCAGATGGCTCCGACATGTATGGGTTGTAGCGCTCATGGCAGTTGCTATGCTGGGACTACTCTTCTTCATGACCGACCGCATGTCGATGGTAAGCAACCATACACCCGATCAGGACGCATGGAACTACTATGCGTCACTCGTGGCCAAGTATGACAAACCTCGACTGCTCTACCTCATGTGCCATGACCATGGTGAAGGAGTTCCGTCTGAAGGGCTGCCCGCATGTAAGTATTGGAGCCTGCAGGAGGGATACACGCCCGAGATGCTTGACAATCAAATTGATGCACTCAAGCAAGGCAAGTGTGATGTCGTGTTTGTCACCTCAAATAACAACGAGATGATTGCACTTGCCGAGAGTTGTGGCTATCACCCTTATGACTTCACCGACATCGGTATCGGAGACAAGAACATCGCCCATCCGCGCATGTACAGCCGCATCAAACTATGACTTTCAACCTTGGTTTTTAACTATGGTTAAAGCCTCCTAAAAACAATCAATACATAAACTAGTAACTTAAAACAAAAACTAAAATCAAATCAATGAAAGCATTAAACACAGACAAGGCACCTGCTGCCATCGGTCCCTACAGCCAAGCAATTCGCACTGGAAATATCGTATTCGTTTCAGGACAACTCCCCATTATCCCCGAGACTGGAGCATTCCCTGAAGGTGGTGTACAGGAGCAGACACGTCAAAGCCTGCTGAACGCACGCGCTATTCTCCAGAGTGAAGGCCTTGACCTCAAGAATGTGGTCAAGACAACTGTTTTCCTCAGCGACATAGCCAACTTTGGCCCGATGAATGAGGTTTATGCCGAATTCTTCACTGCCCCCTTCCCCGCACGCTGTGCATTTGCTGTGCGTGACCTGCCTAAGGGTGCCCTCGTTGAGATCGAATTCATTGCCGAAGCAGAATAAGATCTACCACGATTTCAATAACAAAACCGGATATTCATCCGCGTAATTATAGAGGATGTGTCAATTATTACGGCACATCCTCTTGTATATTATTGTTATTCCATAGCGGATATTGACAAAAAATCATTAACTTTGCAGCCCAAATGAGTTGTAAAATTTCAAATTAGGTAAAATTTCCAATCATGGCAAAGAAAGCATTATTGATGATATTAGACGGTTGGGGCGAAGGCCCCAAGGGTCACAGCAACGCTATTTATAGTACACCTACCCCCTATCTCGACTTCTTGCGCGCTGCCTATCCGCACAGCACCTTGAAGGCTTGCGGCGAGGACGTGGGTCTGCCCGACGGCCAGATGGGCAATAGTGAAGTGGGCCACCTGAACATTGGAGGTGGCCGTGTGGTTTATCAAGATCTAGTCAAGATCAACAAGAGTATCCAGGATGGTTCTATCCTAAAGAATCCTGAGATTGTAAACGCATTCACCTATGCCAAAGAAAATGGCAAGTCTTTACACATCATGGGTCTAACGAGTACTGGTGGCGTGCATAGTTCTCAGGAGCACCTGATGGCTCTATGTGACATCGCCAAGCAATATGAGTTGGAGCATGTGTATGTTCACTGCTTCATGGACGGCCGTGACACAGATCCTGAAAGTGGAAAGGGATTTGTCAACACCATAATTGAGCACTGCAAACAGAGCGCTGGCACCGTAGCCACGGTTATTGGACGTTACTATGCCATGGACCGAAACAACAATTGGGATCGCATTAAGGTGGCCTACGATATGCTGACTGCAGGCGAAGGCCGCAAAAGTGACGACATGGTAAAGGCGATCCAAGAGTCATATGACGATGGAGTAACCGACGAGTTTATCAAACCTATCGTCAATACAACTGTTGACGGCCGCATTCAAGAGGGAGATGTGGTAATATTCTTCAATTTCCGTAACGACCGCGCCAAACAGATCACTATTGCCCTGACTCAAGAGGACAAACCCCAAGAAGGCATGAAGATCATCCCTGGTCTACAGTACTACTGCATGACACCCTATGACCCGACCTTCAAAGATATGCACATCTTATTCCCCAAAGAGAATGTTGATAATACACTGTCGGAGTATCTGTCGAGCCAAGGTAAACGCCAACTTCACATTGCTGAAACTGAAAAATATGCACATGTGACATTCTTCTTCAGTGGCGGACGTGAGCAGCCTTTCAAGAACGAAGACCGCATCCTGGTGCCTTCTCCTGACGTGGCCACTTATGACATGAAGCCCGAAATGAGCGCCTATGAGGTGCGCGACAAGCTGGTTGCCGCCATCCGTGAAGACAAGTATGATTTCATCGTGGTGAACTATGCCAATGGCGATATGGTAGGTCATACCGGTGTATATAATGCCATCACACAGGCCGTCAAGGCCGTTGACCGCTGTGTTCATGATACCGTCGAGGCCGCTCGTGCCATGGGCTATGAGGTAATCATCATCGCCGATCACGGAAATGCCGACCATGCCATCAACACTGACGGCACACCCAACACGGCACACTCGCTGAACCCGGTACCAATCATCTATGTGACCGAGAATCCGGAGCTCATCATTAACACGGGTCGTCTGGCTGATGTAGCGCCCAGTATCCTTCAGATTATGGGTCTGCCACAGCCCAAGGAGATGACAGGCCATGGCCTGATTGACGTAACAAAGTAATTGAACGAACGTTATCCATTAATAAGTTTCCGGCTGTTAGTTCATGAAGACCAACAGCCGGAAACTTATTGTATGGATTTGCAATTAATGAGAAATCAAAAAGTCGATTAGCGCGGTTACATCTGTGATACCTATTACGCCGTCACCATCCATATCTGCACCCCTGATGTTGAATCCGTCGTGAACGAAGCCCAATAAATAATCAATCAGGATGGTCAGGTCATCTATAGTCACGCTACCATTTGAATCCACATCTCCAATGGTGTACCCTAACCCTTTAAGCACTAATTGCAGGCCCATCATGGCATCAATCTTGCCGTTTGGGCCAAAATGGGAACTATTCACACCATTTGTATATCTGTCACGGATAGCCGTCTGAGCCAATATGCTCTTGACCTGGGATACAGACAGCTTAGGATTGGCCTGTAACCACTGCGCAATAATACCCGCCACAGTTGGAGCCGACATCGAAGTACCAGACATCACACCCCAGTAACTGCCGTCATCCGATACCATGACCGTATTCACATTGCTGTGGGCAAAATAAGAGTAACGGCTACCCGCAGCCACCACATTTACTCCAGGGGCGCAGATGGTGGGTAGCGCTGCAGCAGTGGGGCCAACGCCAGCGACCTTGTAAGATGAGAATGAAGCGATGTCTCCAACAGTAATCGTATTGTCGGTAATCGTGCGGTTCTGAAAATAGGAATAATAACTATTGCGCGCGGCAAAAGCGCCAGCCGAAATCACTGAATCTCCAACGGCATAGGTGCCGATGGTGCACTTGTCACTGCCGTGAGTATAAAAACCAGGTTGCGCATTACCACCGTCAATGCCAGTTACCGCCTTGGAGTATGCGGCAAATCCACCATAAGAATTGCCAATCCATGCATCAACATCAAGAGAGATATCAGCTTGAGGATATATCGACATGCCAATGGCATATCGACTGTTTTTCACGCCATTGCTCGTCGTGTAACTCTGGCAAACAAGGTTACGCATAGAAACACTGAGTTCTGTTTTCTTGCCGTCAGAGGAATTCTTGCGGTTCACCTTAATATATGCCTCTGTATCCACCGAAGAGTCATAATTGTAGTATTGCTTGATTGCAGAAGCGTCAATCTGCATGGCATCATAGAACTCCTCAGACTCCCATACGATACGGTTCTGAATCTTATCCAAGATATGAATCTTGAAAAATGGCTTTTTCCAGGTGTTGCGTATCCAAACCTCAGACATGAGCATGCTATAGTAGTAAGACGAATCGACGCCATCTGTAGTCTTGCTATAGAACAAAAGATTCATTGGATCACTGGGTGTCGTCTGCTTGTAGGCATAATAAGGCTTGCCAGCGGTGTTGCCTGCAGCGATTACAAAAATGCGACCAGGACCCATTGTCTGCTTGACGGCTTTAGAAAAATAATCCTGGCCATCGTGCTGCCCTCCGGGGACGCTGATGCTCAAACTCATCACACAGGGTTTATTGACACTATCAGCATAAGCATCAATGTAGCGAACACTGTTAGCTAACTCAACAACCGACAAGCCGCCATCGATCTGGCTTATAGCACAAAGGACAATATCTGCCCCAGGCGCCATTCCACCATAGCCGTTAACATGAGTACCTGCTGCGATACTGGCCGTGTGGGTGCCATGGGTTCCTCCATTGGCATCGGTCGTCAACGAGTAGATTTCATCTCCCATAAACACCGAGCCAGGTATTTTGGCCGTGCGGTTATAATAGGCAGGGTGCCCAGAATTGTCTTGACTGTTATAGACCCTGACAATGCGCGTCCGGTTCAAATCATCTGCTCTTCTGAAAGCACGATGCTGGAAATCAAAGCCCTTGTCAATAATGCCGACAATGACTCCCTTACCATCATAATTACGCATAAGACCATGATTCCTGCCATCTATCACTTGACCCGCATGGGTAACGCTCAACGTGGAATCAGTGCAGAGCTGAACCCGCCGGCTAACTTCGAGGTCTGTCACTCCCGGCAAGAGTGACACATCCACCAATCGTGATACAGGAACCTGGGCTGTCACAAAACCGTCAAACAGGCAGTTGATGATAACCCCCTCGCGATGTAAATCTCGCATAGTGCGGTCGCAGTCTATTGCAATAAATGCATCAACCATTTCCTGACCGTCAATGATTCTAGGGGAGACATAATAGTTGAAACTGGTGATTCCGGGAACCATTGATCTGACACGGTCAGTATAAGCCTTCTCGTCAAGAAATTGCTGCACCGAAATGGGCACAACACGCTGAGTGCCCAAAGCAGCTACAGGCAGCAACAAGAGTAAAAAGATGATGACTTTTTTCATGATTTGAAACATAATCTGGTCTATTATTGGTCACTGGCATTCAAATCCAATAACATATCAATCATAGTGGTCGCATCCTTGATGGAAATCCTGCCATCAAAAGTGACATCTGCAGCCGGCATAACCATCACAATCGGTCTTGAGCCCAAGAGATAATCAACCACAGCAGTGACATCACCAATTGAGAATTGGCCATCACCATTAGCATCTCCGAGTACATAGTCGGGATTATTATTGATCAGATAAGCAATGCCTGCAAGAGCATCGATCTTGCCATTGGGACCAAAACGAACCGAAATATTGGTAAACTCGTCTTTAATGGCCGTGTGGGCTATCACATCTTTAACTTGGCTCGGAGACAAGTCTGGTTTGAGCTGCAACCATTGGGCAATAATACCAGCAACAGTGGGGGCCGCCATTGATGTGCCACTCATTACGCCCCAAGGGCAGCCGTTTTCCGAACGATAGACAAGATCTGGATGAAATGGTTTTGTCACAAAATATGAATTGCGGCTTCCAGCTGCTACAACAAAATAACCAGGGGCAGTAACTGTGGGCAGGGCACGACCAGTGGGGCCAAATCCTTGAGCCTGATAACTTGATGGCGCATAGATATTTCCAATTGTTGCCCCCAGATTGTAAATCACCGAATCACGATTCAATGAGAAAAAGGTATTACGTGCTACATAGGCTCCTGCCGAAATTACCGAATCGCTAACGGCAAAACTATTGATAGAGGCAAAGGAATTAGGTAACCTATAGAAATTTTCCCGCATGACAGTAACCACCGTACTGTCATCGGCAATTGAGTCAATATATACTGGTGTCGTCATCGTACCGAAATAGCTCGAACCCGTCGTAGTCCAGCTATCCACATAACAGCTATCACAATTACGGGGCAGAACGCTGATTCCGATACGGTAGTTGCTGACGATAATACCTTTATCATTCACATAATAGGACTTACTCTTCAAGTTACTGATAGTCACTGAAATCATAAACTTGTCGGAGTTCAGATCAAGGCTAACCTTTCCTTGCATGTAACCAGTAGAGGAGAACGATGGATCAGGCGTGAAATATTCACTAAAAGAAGAAGAATCAAACGTTGACGATGTCCAGACCAAATCTGACTCCCATACAATTCGGTTCGTTCTCTTGTCCAAAATATGAAACTTCATTTGAGGGCGACTGGTATGGTCGCGTGCCCAAATTTCGGCGCGGGTATTGCTATAATAGTAATTATCATCAGTCGCTTGGAGAACACTATTCATTAGCAGATTAGCTGGTTTACTTTTAGTAATGGAGCTACCAGCATAATAGTAACCAAACTGCGCATTATTACCGGCTGCAATCACAAATATTCGACCAGGTCCAACCATCGACTCAATGGCTCTTGAAAAATAGTCCCGTCCATCATGGGGACCACTGTTCGCACTCATGCTCATACTGACGACGCATGGCTTGCCCACACTGTCGGCATAACTGAAGATGTACTTCAAGCAATTAGCCAATTCTACCTCAGAAGCACCAGCATTTAAAGTACGGGAGGAACATAACACAATATCAGCACCTGGAGCCATTCCACCCCAACCTTGTTGATGTGTACCGGCAGCAATGCTCGCCGTGTGAGTACCGTGAGTACCTTCTATATCATAGGTTAGTGTATCAATCTGTTCACCCATAAAGACAGAACCAGGCAACGTTTGACCATTAAGCGATACAGGGTGCCCACTCGTATTCTTCGGGTCATAAACACGGACAATACGTGACTGACCACTGTCATCTGCTTGCTTAAATGCCTCGTGCTGGTAATCAAAACCGCTGTCAATAATACCAACGACCACACCAGTGCCGTCATAAACCTGAGGAATCCCTGAAGGCTTGCCTTCCAGCACGTTGCCTGCACGAGTGACCCTCATGGTGCTATCGGTGCATTGTTCCATGATCTCACTGATATGAACATCATTTACACCAGGCAAATTTTGCACTCTGTTCAAAGCACTCAATGGAATCTGTGCCGTGACAAAGCCATCAAACACACAATTGATATTCACACCAGCGGAACGAAGTGTTTCGATTGTTCCATTGCTGTCAATCCCAATGAAGGCATCAACCATCATGGTACCGTCCACATCACGCGGAGGCGCGAACTGCATGCTCATTGCATTAATTGGAGCATTTGCGTTTTGGAGACTTTTACGGGTTTCAAGTTCCAACAAGAACTGTGATATATTACCACCTTTCTCAATCTTTTCAAACTGGGCATAGCCCACACCCAATGACAAGATCAAGAAAATTGCCAATAGTATTTTCTTCATAAGTTTCTATTAATAGTATTATCTTCTGCAAAGATAATCATTAAAACTATAACAAACAAACTTTCTGCACTTTCGCTAGATTGACCCTCCTGAAGCCAACAGCATGTCGATGATAGTTGTCACGTCACCTATCGAGATGTGATTGTCATGATTGGCATCAGCATTGTCAACATTAATCGAACTTACACCACCCAACAAATAATCAATGAGAGTGGTAACATCGTTGATGGAGACCCGGCCATCACCATTCACATCACCTATCATGACTTCTGGCTGGTACTCCACAATCTCGAGTGAGAATGTGAGCTCATCGGCATTGAATGTGAATCGGTAGTCACTGCCGTCACCGACGAAGTAGTAAGAACTATTGTTGGAACGCTTAGCTGTACTATATGTTGTACCTGTAGCGATAGTAGTGGTCGCTGTGGGACCATAACGATAAATGTCGTTAAAAGTCGTCCAGTTATCATTCCAGTCATCAGGTCCTCCATCAGCAAACACAAAATAGATGGGCACATTGATGGTCAACGTGTCCATATAAATGCCATTGCCCAAGTTTGTCATCTTACTCATGGGTTCAGTCAGGCTCCATGAGCCTTCACCTCCCACAATGTAGATATCTGTACTGTCGATGGGATCTTCCCCGCTGCCATTCAAGAAATTGGGCATCTCAAGCAGGGCATCCATCAGTTGGCCATTCTGGTTATCCCACCATCCACAGTTATACCAATCGGTGGTGACATGGTTGACGTAATTGATACCATACTCATTGGCCTCGGGAAACCACCAATAAAGGCCATTGACGTTGCTGTGGGCATTTAATGTAGCCACAAGTTCCGACGTAAATGCCTTTTGGCCAGCCTCGGTAGCAGGCCACGTCGATTGCAGGTCATAACTGGCACCACTTGGATAATAGGCATGGGGATAGCCCGTCTCGACAATTTGAATCTTTTTGGTCGGATAGGATTCCTCAAGGGTCGTGAGCAAATTGTTCAAGACGCTTAAGTCACCATGCCAATAAGGATAATAACTGAGGCCTATGATATCATAGTCTGTAACATAATTCTTGAGCGTAGTATAAAATGAAATCACATTGCTCACACGGCCCATCTCTGTATGAATGACAATTTTAGCAGCAGGGCAGACTTCTCGACACGCTCTGATACCTTGGTTGAGATAATTAGCAAAATTGGCGAAGGTGCCGTTTCCGTAATTCGAGCCATTGGGATAACAATGACCAGTTGGCCATAACATGCCATAGGTCACTTCGTTACCCACTTGGACAAAGTCGGGAGTTGCTCCTGAAGCGATCATGGAATTGAGCACGCGCTTGGTGTAGGCATACACACTGTCACCAAGAGCACTGGCCACCGTCCATGAAGAGGGAGTGGAGTGCTGGCCAGGATCAGTCCAAGTGTCACTATAGTGGATATCGAGCAAGAGCTTGAATCCGCTCGCCTTAATTCGCTGGCTGAGTGCCAATACATAAGGCAAATCCTGACAAACTCCTTCGCCCTGATCCTCTGCATTGGCCTTGGATGGATCCACAAACAGGCGAACGCGCATGGCATTCAGACCAGTTGATTTCAAGTAATCCAGCATATCGGTGATTCTGGTTCCATTCTCGTTGTAATAGATGGCACCGCGCTCCTCATATTTGGTGAGCAGCGATATGTCGCCACCGACATACTTAGACACAGCCTGCCCGGTGAAACTCACCAGCAGCAAGCAAAAAAGAAGATAGTAGGCTCGTATCATGTGAATAATATGGTTTGAAGTATATTGAGATGATTAATAACTATAAATCAAGCATGCAGCATTTTATAGATCAGTTCCTTGAGCAGTGCATACTGATCCTGCCTGGAGCCGATGCCCTTGCTGCGGGTGTCACATTCTCGAAGATAAGCGATGATATTGACCAGCGAACGGGTGTTGTACATGCGCGTAGCATCCAAAAACTTACGGACACGCCACGTGCTTGACGTGCCAACAAGGGCCATCACTGCTTCGGGAGACTTATTAGGCGACGTGGAGGCTATCAATGTGCTAGAAAAAAACGAAAACAACATGGCAATTACCTGCACTGTCGGATTGTTTTTGGGATTACGCTCAAAGTAATCTACAATGCGAAACGCCTTGGCAGCATCACGTCTGGCAAGCGCATCTTCCAACTCAAAGTTATTGAAGTCTTTGCTGATTCCCACATTACGCTCAATGAGCAACGGTGTTATATTATTGTCCTCACTAAGGATTGCCAATTTATCCAACTCGCTGAACTGGCGGCTGATGTCTGTGCCAATGTGGTCAGCGAGCATACTGGTCGCCTTGCCGTCAATATTGCAGCCTAATGAGTTGGCATAACTTACAATCATCGTTTCCAGTTCTCGTCCCTCATGCACCCTGTTCGAACTGAAGACTACCCCACTATTGGCCGACTTGAGTGCATCAGTGAAAGGTTTGCTCTTGAGAACTCCGCCCTTATGGCAGATGACAAGAATAGTTGAAGACAAAGGTTTTTCGGCATAGGAAGCGAACAAGTCCAGATCATTCTTGTGATCGGGCTGTTTCGGAATCAATTGGGCTTCACGCACAACCACAACCTTATATTGGGAAAACGCAGGGTACTGCTGGCAAGCACTTATCACCTCGCGGACATTTGCAGTATTACCATAAAACAACGACAGGTTGAAGTCGCACTGGTCCTCGGTTAGGGCTGTTTCGATAATCAGTTGTTGCAGGCGGTCGATGAAATAAGGCTCTTCGCCTTGGAGAACATAGATATTCCTGAATTTACTGCTCTTGACTTCCTTGCTAAGAGCTGTAAAAGTAACCGTTTCTCTTTTTACTGCCATTGGTCCTGAATTGTTAGTGGGAAGTATAGAAGTCGGTAATACGCTGGATGGCACGAGAGCATACAGGGCAGAAGCTGGAAACCTCATTCACTTTCATGCGGCATTCCTGAGCAGGACGATAGACGCCCTTGGACTGGTAGCCTCCACCCTCAAAGACACCGACACGCTGGGTAGCGGCATCAAGCATGCGTTGCTCTTTTTCATTGGTAATCTTACGATAATTGGGGACTTTGGGATCAGCAGGTGTAGGTATAGGCGTACTTTTAGGTACCATGTCGGCCCATTTGCTCTGGAAGTCCACAAGTGTTGTCAAGTTGGGTTCCCAGGGTTCGGTGTCGGCAGGATACATCGACTCGTAAGCATCGTCATAAAAATATTCATCGCCCAAACCGGCATAGGCATGGCCGAACTCATGCACCAGTACCTGATGAAAAGTGGGATGGTCGCTGGTAGTTACCGTCAACTGGTTGTAGATACCACCACCCCCATAAGTGTCACTGTTGACCAAAACGATGATATGCTCGAAAGGCACGCCCGACAGCACATCGTACAGGCGGTGAATGTCCTGAGTCATCAGGTAGCGATCACTGTAGAAGGTGTCGTAGTGGGTGCCCACAGGTGTGGCGCTCCAGCGACCCAAATGAGGCACACTGGGACCGCTGGTCAACGACTCGGCAGCCACAGCAACGACATTGAAGCGATTCTTCAACGATGTGAACGGCTCGTGGGCGAACAGGGCATCGACCACACGCTGGCAGTCTCCATAAAACTTGCCCATCTGTGCTCGTGTGTAGCCCTCGGCGACAATCGCAAGGTCGATGCACTCGGTGATGTCTGGCTCTCCATCCAGGGATCCTTCGGTGGGTGTGTAATCACGCTTACCAGGCTGGTCAATCGTTTTTTCATTAGTGGGCAACGTCTTTCCTTTCCAGATGTAGTGGAAAGGAATGCCGTTATCGCCAATGTGACGGATAAGGATGTCGGTAGGGTCAACAGTATGGGTCATGCTGGTCACCACCTGGCCATGAAAGTCAGTTAACGAGACAGTCACATCAACCGGATGCTTAGGCATTGGCACGTTGTAACTTGTGGCAAAAGCTTTGCTCACTTGCGTAGCTTCCTCTGTCGCCAGCCACTCCTGAAATAGTGTCGAAAAAGTGTGGACGAAGAGCACTTGCCCAGTGGTGTGATCCTTAACCATAATTTGGCCGTTGCCCTGTAGAGGGACGTCGGTGAGGCGGCTCTTGCGACCAGCCCATTGTGGAGTGACATACATTTGCTCCAGATAAATCTGCTGAGCATCATGATTGCCGGCAAACACATAATCAAGCCGCAACGTGCGGTCTTCAAAGAAATCACTAAACTGCTGGGCCATCACGGTAATACCCATTAAGGTCATCGTGAGCGCAAAAAGAATCCTCTTCATTGTATTGTCATTATTTTTCTTGCAAAGATAGTGTTTTTTTTCTACTTTTGTGGAAAGAAAAACAAGGCATTTATAGTGGAGTTGAATTTACCGGAATATGACCACAAGGTGAAACAGCGAGAGGACGGCTCATGGGCTATCTGGGACCGCTTGCGCGACCGCTGGGTTGCTCTGACACCCGAGGAATGGGTCCGTCAGCACTTCGTGGAGTGGCTCATCACCGAGAAGGGCTTCCCTGCTACGCTAATGGGCAACGAGATGTCCTTGACCCAGAACGGCATAGCTCGGCGCTGTGATACTGTCGTCGCCAACCGGACAGGCCAGCCACTGGTTATCGTGGAATATAAGCGACCGA
The DNA here is from genome assembly GCA_947302275.1 of uncultured Prevotellaceae bacterium. Lineage (GTDB taxonomy): Bacteria > Bacteroidota > Bacteroidia > Bacteroidales > Muribaculaceae > Sodaliphilus. Next base: position 10,522 of record CAMYUW010000002.1, on the reverse strand, counting down.
GCGTTAACATTACCCAGAAGGTCTTCGACCAAATCGTGCGCTACAATATGGTGTTGCACGCACGCTACCTGATTGTGAGCAATGGCATCAACCACTACTGCTGCCGCATCGATTATGAAACAGGAAATTACAGTTTCTTGAAAGATATACCATGCTATAGTGAACTGTAACCTCAAAAAAAAGCAGTATTTTTGCATCCATGAATGACGACTATCTGGGGAAATTGAACCAACAACAGCGCGCGGCAGTCGAGTATTGTGACGGGCCGCAGCTGGTGATTGCCGGTGCAGGGTCAGGCAAGACACGTGTGCTGACCTACAAAATCGTGCACCTGCTGAGGCAGGGTTACGAGCCGTGGCGCATTATGGCACTCACGTTCACCAACAAGGCCGCCCGTGAAATGCGCGAGCGCATTGAGCCACTGGCTGGTCCCGAGGTTGCTGCACAATTGTGGATGGGCACTTTCCACTCCATTTTCTCCCGTCTGTTGCGCCGCAATGCTGAACTTATCGGGTTCAAGCCTGATTTCACAATCTATGACCAAAGCGACTCCCGATCGCTCATCAAACTCATTGTCAAAGACATGGGCCTTGACGACAAGGTTTATAAACCTGCTACGATCCAGAACCAGATCAGTAACGCAAAGAATGCCTTGATCACGCCCGAGGATTATGCCCGCAATCAGGCCCTCATTGATGCCGACCGCGATTCACAACGTCCCCAAACCTTTGCCATCTACAAGGCCTACTGGAACCGCTGCCGTATAGCTGGAGCGATGGACTTTGATGACCTGTTACTCTATACCAATATCCTGTTACGCGACCACGAAGAAGTGTTGGAACGCTATCAGGAGTTTTTCCGATACATCCTGGTTGACGAGTATCAAGACACCAACTTCTCGCAGCATCTCATTGTGCACCAGTTAAGCAAGAAGTATAACCGACTGTGCGTGGTCGGCGATGATGCTCAAAGCATCTACAGTTTCCGCGGGGCGAACATCGACAACATATTGAGACTAAAGCGCTTCTACCCCGATATCCAGACTTTTAAACTGGAACGCAATTACCGCTCGACACAGACCATCACCGATGCCGCTAATAGCCTTATCGAGAAAAACAAAGGACAGATTGCCAAACACCTGTTCAGCAAAAATCAGGTGGGTGATAAGATACCTGTCATCAGGTGTTTCAGCGATTATGAGGAAGCCTATGTCGTTGCCAACCAGATTGCGGCATTAAGAGCACGGCAAGGCGACAGTTACGAGGATTATGCAGTACTCTATCGCACCAATGCCCAGTCACGCGTGCTGGAGGAAGCATTGAGCAATGGAGGACGCCGCGACAAGCACGGCAACATGCGCAGCGCCATCCCCTACCGCATCTACGGCGGGCTCTCTTTTTACCAGCGCAAGGAAGTAAAAGATGCCATCTGCTATTTCAGGCTCATCATCAACCCCGATGACGACGAGGCCCTGAGACGCGTCATCAACTACCCCACCCGCGGTATCGGCGATACGACAGTTGGCAAAATCACCCATTGCGCTAGCCAAAATGGTGTGAGCCTATGGCAGGTGATGAACAACACCGAGCAGTATGGGCTGAATGTTAACCGAGGTACCCTTACAAAGCTGGACGGCTTCACCTCCCTGATGAAGGGGCTAATTGAATTGAATCAACAAGGCGACGACGCTCTGTCGGTTGCAAGGGAAGCTATCAGACGTACTCGCATCAAGAGTGTACTCATGGGTGATAACACGCCTGAAAACATTAGCCGCATAGAGAACCTTGACGAGTTGATGAATGCCGTGAGCGACTTTCAGCAAGGCAAAGAAGAAAGTGGAGACAATCGCTGCCAAATAGGCGATTTTCTTGCCGAGACCTCACTGCTCACCGACCAAGACATGAATGATCCCGATGGCGAGAAAGTCACCTTAATGACCGTCCATGCCGCTAAAGGTCTAGAGTTCCGAAACGTGATTATCGTCGGTGTAGAGGAAGATCTGTTCCCCAGTGCCATGAGCATGGACTCACTCTACCAGATTGAAGAGGAACGACGACTGCTGTATGTTGCGATCACCCGCGCTGAAGTGAACTGTGTCATCACATACGCCACGTCACGTTACCACAATGGTCAGACCAAATCTTGCGTCATGAGTCGCTTCCTTCGAGATATTGCGCCTGAATACCTGCTGATGGGCTCCACCAACTCAGCTCCTGTACCTTCACGCAAGCGGACACGTTGGGAAGACGATGACGACCTCGATGAGATTCGCAACAAGTGGAACGAGCCAGCACGTCCTTCACGACCATCCACTCCAGTCAGCCCATCACGTTCATCCAGATTGATAAAACCTACACCTACAGCAAAACCCTCTGCTGTACCAGCCCCGCAAGCCGCCAGCAGTAACGGCAACTTCACCATCCACACGGCAGACGAGCTAACCGAAGGATGCGAGATTCTGCACCAGCGGTTCGGGCGCGGCACAGTGACCAACATCGACACCAGCTGTGACCCTAAGATTGATGTCGCGTTTCATGACGGACAGACGCGCAAACTGCTATTGAAATTCGCAAAATTTGAAATACTATAAACCACTATATCACAATGGAAGAGTACAAGACACCTTATTATATTGTGTATGAGGAAAAACTGCGCCGCAACATCGAACTGATTACCGGTGTTGCCCAGCGTACGGGAGTAGATATCATCATGGCTTTCAAGGCCAATGCTTTATGGAGGACCTTTGACATTTTCAGGGAATATGGCATCGAGTCCACAGCCAGTTCAATCAACGAAATGCTGCTGGCCATCGATGAACTCAAGTGCCGTACCCACACCTATTGCCCAGCCTATACCGACGAGACCATCGACGCCTATATAGCTGGCAGTTCACACATTACATTCAACTCCATCGAACAATACATGCGGTTTGCCGACCGCGTGAAAAAACATAACACCGACTTTCCGGGCGAACAGGTAAGTTGCGGATTAAGGGTCAACCCGATGTGCTCAGTTATCGAGACCGATATTTACAATCCTTGTTGCCCAGGATCCCGCTTTGGCGTGCTGGCAAGCGACCTTGAAGAATTGCCCGAAGGGATTGAAGGATTTCATTTCCATGCCTTGTGCGAGAGCACCAGCTTTGATCTGGAAAAAGTGTTATTGGCATTGAAACAGCAATTTGGCAAATTCCTGCCTCAGCTCAAATGGCTAAACATGGGCGGAGGCCATCTGATGACCCGTGAGGGCTACAACATCCGGCATCTGGAGCAGGTATTGGGTGCTTTCCAGGGTGCCTATCCCAACTTGCAGATTATTCTAGAGCCAGGTAGTGCCTGGTGCTGGCAGACGGGTGATCTGGAAGCCAGCGTGGTTGACATTGTGACCAATAGCGGCATTTCCACAGCAATTGTGGATGTTTCTTTTGCCTGCCACATGCCCGATTGCCTGGAAATGCCTTATCAACCCAATATTTCCCAAGCGCTCAACGAGGTTGACCCGACGAAGCCGACCTACCGCATGGGCGGCAATTCATGCCTGAGTGGTGACTATGTGGGTGATTGGAGTTTTGAGGAGCCCTTAAAGCGGGGTGACCGAATCACCTTTGAGGACATGAATCACTACACGACCGTCAAGACAAATATGTTTAACGGCATCCATCACCCGTCCATACTGCTCAAGCGCATAGACGGAACCATAGAAGTACTGCGGGAATTTGACTACATCGACTATAAGACCAGAATGAGTTGACTTGCAAAATACATGTGAGAGATGAAAAAAGCCTGGAACGCAAAAAGTTCCAGGCTTTTTTCATCTCTCACAGCGCAACATCAGTCATCAATTGCCTCCCAGCAGCTTGTCGATGAGGGTTATCACATCGGCTATACTGATGGAGCCATCGGGCATTACGTCGGCGCAGGTAGCGCAAATAGTAATATTGTCACCCAATAGATAGTCAATCAAGTTGGACACATCTTTGATGGAAACAACACCATCATGGTTAACGTCACCAACAGCGAAACTATGGCCACTATCAAACAAGGTTACTGTCTGCCTGTTGCTCCACGCACTCTCTGTACCATCAGCATACTGGGCTTTCACCTTGTAGACATAAGTTCCCTCAGCGGGCAAATCGGTCACCGTGTAGAATTTGTCGGTGATGAAGGGAATCATGCGGTTAACAGCATCAGCAGGCTGAGTGCCACTGGACTGTGTGATGTCACCCGCATAGATTTTGAGCATACTCATGTAAGGACAATGGCCCATGTCTGGCGAATTAAGTGTAATCTTTTCACCGCTGCTGGCTGTCACAAGCCAAGTATGGGTATCTCCTGGATCAAGATAATAGTCCGCAGGCTCAGTTTGCTCTGACTCTACGGTCATAATGCCACTACAAAGGCCATCACTCCAAGTTGCTGTTGTTATTTCCACACTAAAGATTTGATTAGTGAAACCATAGGGGACGGTATAGGAGATATGGCCATCAAGTATATATTCAGCAAAATAAAATGAATTGCGACCAGCTGAAACTGAGGCACCGCTCCATGGCTCAGATAGAACGATAGCATGGCATTCATCGGGATAAGGATCACCCGAGAGATAATCAATTAACTCCACTTCGGGACGCGTGTAGACATTAAGGATGTAGTTTACCACATTCTCATCAGGTGTCTCATCGCTCCAATCGGCACGGAATTGAGTCGAATTGATATAAGAACTATCAGCAGGCAGCAAGAAAGGTAGCGTTGTATCTAACACGGCCTTACCCGTGACCATAACAGTCTTATCCTCTGCTCCTGGACAAGACAAGGTAATCGTGGCTGAGTGGTAGCCTGATGTTTGAGGATCATAGGTCACAGTAATGACCTTGCCGTTGCCAAGTTCATTAGCGGTAACAGTGGTGGCATCAATCGAGAATGATCCACTCTCGTCATTGAGTGTCAAGGTCACATTACCGGTCAGTTCATAGCCCTTAACCGTGAAATTGCCCGTTGATGGATGTCCTACAACACCGTCAAGATACACCATCGACCTTATCGCTTTAATCGTTGGGCTTGAAGGTGCTGGCTGGATACCCATAACCATTTGTTGCGCAACATTGAAATTCATATCCAAGGACCCATAAAACCCATGCAAAACAAAGTAGCCATCATAGCTGCCACTCCAGCCCCAATTGACATGATAGGTACCATTGCTGGCATCGTATCCATCAACAGTGTAAGCATGGCCTGACAGTCTCCACCATTCACGGAAATAACTGCTATATACCACTGGACGGCCTTCGCGAAGTTCATTTTGAAGCATCGCATGCCATTCGTCATCCTCAATCAGCAACGAGTCGTCGTAATTGACAGCCAATTTGCCTTTATAAACCAGTTCAACCAAATCTTCATCATAGCCAAAAAAGTTGACGGTATGGATGATGTCCTCACTATAACCGCCAGTGCCGGTGGGGGTGTACTGCAATTGCTCAACCTGACCGATGTAGCGCATTAGCCATGCGACAGCATCGGCCTGAACGGTAGAGTATTCAACGTTTTTATAAACGTCAAGCATGTTGTCCCAATCAAAGGTGATGGAGGGCAATGCAGGTATCTCATACGGGTAATCGTCGCTGGAATTGGTATAACCCTCAACAGGGGGAGTTGGTCCTGTAGGATATTTCCAGTAGTTGAACACCATCGCCAGAGAAGTGGCGGGGCACCCTGTCACACTGTACTTTCCATCAAAGACCGGACATTGATTGTAGTACGGTTCTTTTTGATCCCACCTGGCCGTGATTAAAGGAGCAACAGAAGGGATGCTCGGTCGATCATTAAGCTTGGGTTGTTCAACAACCAGGCCAGGATGAGCTTGGAGGTACTCGATTTGTTTCTTGTAGATGTCCAGTAAATTCCTCATGTTGTCGGGAATGGAATTCACGTCCACTGGGCGGTCACCCCATCCTAGAATCTGTGGTGCACGGTCATCACCCGAGACAATGACAAAATTCTGATCGGTGAGGAAGATGTAGTACACAGCCTTTTCGGCATGGGACGAATTGGCCTCGGCTTGCAGCAGTCTGATACCTTTGGCTGGAACACCAGCAAGATGATGAGCGCGAGAATTACTCTTCAAAAAATTTACTGCAGTTGACTGGGCAGTCGCCAAATTGACATCGGCTGCAGCCACCCGCATCACGCACATCATTAAAATGACAAAAATCAGTGACTTTTTCATACGCTATAAGTTTTTAAGATTAAACATTGAAATATTAATACTTTTAGACCGCAAAAATAAGCAATTTTGATATAAAAAATCAAAATATTTTAAAGAATTTTGAAGATTCATTCTAAATAATGAATACCAGTTACAAAAAACCACACTGAGCCGGAATGCCTAGTTATCATTCCGGCTCAGTGTATTCAATCAATGTGAAACTGGGTTATTCGAGCGGGATCACTTGCCAGAGTGGGCTACACCGTAGCCGACCAAGCGGTCGTAACGCTCACCCATGGGACGATCATAAACCTTGACAAGGTATTCATTGACCGTTTCGTAGTGGTCACCTTCAATACGGGAGGTCTGGCCTACTGATGTTCCATCAGGCACCCAAAGATACAAGTAATTATAGGCACCTTGTTTGAGAAGCAGGTCAGCAGTGTAACACCCGCTGGCGGCATCATATTTCATCATGGCCTGAGATGCCGGATAACCCTCGTTGAATTCTCCATATAGCCATACGTTACCACCGTTGAGTTTGCCGTTGGTGTCCAGGGTAAAATGAGTAATCATGTAATCGGCCTCAAGAGCGTTCTCGCCGTAGGCCTCTGCATTTCGGATGGTAAAACGGCCAAATTGCGTCTGATCATACAAATATTGCAATTCGGCACGAGGCTCGTCAGCCATCAGGACGGCATGATACATGGGGTCGTAATATCGGATAGACTGTACGCCCATGTTGATGTTATGTGCATTGACCGTCTCAAAGCGGCGGAACTCATTTCCTGCCGGGAAAATGAGATCACGGTTGTGATCATAGGTAACATGATCCACGCCAACCATCATGGGACGCTTGACAATTACCTCATTGTCCTGGCGGGAGTTCTGGGTTACCACACAAGTGAGTTCACTATAAGGGTCCTTGATCTGATTAGGCTTATAGCGAACCTCAAACGACACCTGCTGAAAACGGTTGTTATATTCCACCTCGGTGCGAGAAGTCACTTGCGGGAACACACTCACCGCGCCTTCGCAAACTGAAAAACGAGTCTGGAACAGTATCTTGTCTGGATCATCCTGCTCATAAACCGTGAGCAGGTAGTTGCCGCTAACAAGAAAATCCATGTCGGCATTGGGCAGCATGAACTGATAATTGTAATAATGAACATAAGTGGCTTCACTTTGCTCATAATCATCAATGTCGGCATAATTAAAGCCGCTCACGTATTCGCTCTCGACCAATTGTGACGGTTGCCAATCGGCATTGCAGTGGGTCACACTGTAACGCAGATAATGCACATCATAGTCCAGATAGTCAAAGTTCACAATCAAGCGGTCATCACCACCCATCATGAGTACCGGGGGAACATACATGTTGTTGGCCAGGCACACCTTGAGCGAGCGTACATTGCTATCAAAAATATGCACGCGGGTATCTACCCTACCCTGAGCCGATGTAGCCATAGAAATGAGAGCCAGGCAGATAAACGATATAAAATGGCGGTATTTCATCTGTCGATCAATTTGAATATTAGACTATTATGGACCGATTAGGTTTAACGCATGAGGAGATAGACCATGTAGCCGATATAAGTAGCGAAGAAAATAAAACCCTCAACCCTGTCCATCTTGTCCTTTTTGAAAGTCAGCACTACAACATACAGCATGACTGAAGCCACAAACATCATCAAATAATCGATAAGGTTTATGTCCACGAATGCCATCGAATGAACCGTTGAGGCTGTACCCAAGATAAACATCAGGTTGAACAGGTTGCTGCCGATGACGTTTCCGAGCGCCAACTGGGGATTTTTCTTAGTCGCTGCTACGATAGCAGTTACCAGCTCGGGTAACGATGTGCCTACCGCCACGATAGTGATGGCGATGACCGCTTCACTCATACCCCAGGCCCGCGCCAGATTCTTGGCACTATCCAGAAACAAGTTACCGCCATAAATGAGCCCGGCCAATGAGGCAATCGCAATAGTCCACAACAGCCAGGGCGCTTTGCCCGAAAGTGACGATTTCGCCTCTTCGTCGGCTTCCATTATAGCAGCCTTTGGATCCTTTCCTTTTTGAATGACGACCCAACACATATAGCCGATAAAGCAGATAAGCAGTACAATACCATCAAGGTTGTTCAGCTTGTTCTCGTTGATACCAGGGACTATCGAGTCATTGGCAATTAGGGCGACAAAAAGGGTAGCTAAAATCAAGAACGGAATATCACGTCGACGTTGCAGCCGCTCGATATCAAAGGGATAAATCATCGCCGTAACACCCAAGATGAGGAAGATGTTGGCAATATTAGAACCAATGACATTACCCATAGCGATGTCACCACTTCCTTTCAATGCCGAGGACACTGACACGAACAACTCGGGTGCACTGGTGCCTATACCCACAATTGTAAGACCAATGATAAAATTAGATATCTTGGCCCGCTGGGCAATCGCTACTGATGAGTCCACGATGTAATTGGCCGCGAGTAATAACAAGCCTAGGCCAACAACAAGCAATAAATAATCCATCTTTAAAACCGATATATAAAATGTCGCTGCCAACCCTTCAGTCCAAAAAAACCGGGAGTGGCAGCGACATATACTTTACTGAAGCAGAGCATCACGCATGGCCGTCATTGCATCTTCGAGGCCTTGCGGATTGCGTCCACCAGCCTGGGCGAAATGAGGCTGACCGCCACCGCCGCCCTGGATGCATTTTGCAGCACCACGCACGATGTTACCGGCATTCTTGCCGCTCTTAACGATGTCCTCACTCAGCATGACAGTGAGCATGGGTTTACCCTCAAACTCGGTAGCAGCCATGAAAGCGGTTGTCTCGGGACAATCGGCCTTAATGGCGAGAGCGACACCCTTGACGATGTCGGGCATGCGCTCACCCGTGAGAACGATGACATTGATGCCGTTCTCCTGCTTACCCTCAGAGATGAGTTGCTTGGCAAGGATAGCGATGCGTTGTTTCATGAAATCATCGACCTGTTTCTTGAGATCGGCATTCTCGGCAAGAGACTTCTGCAATGCTGTGATGGCATCAGGAGCATTGTTCAGCAATTCCTTGACGCGAGCCATCGAGTCCTGGAAGTGGTCGAGCATATCCTCGACAACAGCGCCGGTTACCGCCTCGATACGGCGGATGCCTGCGGCGATACTGCTCTCGCTCACGATGCGCACCATGCCGATGTTACCCGAGTTGGGCACATGGGTGCCACCACACAGCTCTATAGAGTCACCATACTTGATGACACGCACATGGTCGCCGTACTTCTCACCGAAGAGAGCCATGGCACCCATCTTCCTAGCCTCGTCGATAGGCATCTCGCGATGCTCCTCACGCGGAATCGCATTGCGGATCATCTTGTTGGCCAAGTGCTCGACTTGACGAATTTCCTCGGGGGTCACTTTACGGAAATGAGAGAAGTCGAAACGCAACGAGTGGGGATCTACATAAGAACCTTTCTGCTCGACATGGCTGCCCAGCACTTGACGCAGGGCGGCATGCAACAGGTGGGTTGCAGTGTGGTTGCATTCAGTGGCATGTCGGGCATCCAAGTCGATAGCGGCATGGAGCGTGGCATTTACATCACTAGGCAACTTGGCCGTAATGTGTACCGGCAGGTTGTTCTCACGCTTGGTGTCATTCACCTCGATAACCTCGTCACCCAACTTGAGGATGCCACGATCACCTACCTGGCCACCCATCTCGGCATAGAACGGTGAGCGGTCAAGCACAATCTGGTAGAAGGACTTATTCTTCTGGGTCACCTTGCGGTAGCGCAGGATGTTCACATCGCACTCGGTGAGGTCGTAACCCACAAACTCGGTCACACCGTCCTTGAGTTCCACCCAATCGGTTGCCTCGACAGCGGCAGCATTGCGGGCACGCTGTTTCTGTTTTTGCATTTCAACATTGAATTCCTCCTCGTTGACGGTCATTCCGTTCTCACGCAGAATGAGCTCGGTGAGGTCAAGGGGGAAACCAAAGGTGTCATAGAGCGTGAAAGCTTCTTTACCGTCAACCACCTGCTTACCGGCAGCCTTGGTATCGGCAATCACCTTCTCGATCAGTTTCATACCAGTCTCCAAAGTGCGCAGGAATGCATCTTCCTCCTCCTTGGTGACATGCTTGATGAGGTCGGCTTGGGCCTTGATCTCGGGATAGGCCTCACCCATACTTTCGATAAGAGTGTCAATGAGACGATACATAAAGGCCTCACGGAAGCCCAAGAACGTATAACCGTAGCGGACAGCACGGCGCAGGATGCGGCGGATGACATAACCCGCCTTGGCATTGCTGGGCAACT
>CAMYUW010000001.1 GCA_947302275.1 uncultured Prevotellaceae bacterium | reverse complement strand
CGACCCTCTGCTTGTAAGGCAGATGCTCTGAACCAACTGCGCTAACTGCCCATGTCGCTGTCAAAAGCGATGCAAAGGTACTGCTTTTTTTTGAACCACCAAATAAAATCGCGTTTTTTTTTCAAAAAAAGATGTTTTTTTTCAAAAATCCCTGTTTTTCGCGTCTGGAATAGCTATCTTTGATGTCTGAAACTATGATCGGTGTCTATCCGACCATAGTGGGTGGTACACATTAATTATTATATATAATGACAATGAAGACGAGTTTCATTTTACTGGCTGACGGCTTTGAGGAAGTCGAGGCCTTGACAAGTATTGACGTGATGCGCCGTGCGGGTATGCCCGTGACTACGGTGTCGATTAACCCTGGACTGGAGGTGACCGGTGCCCATGGCGTGACTGTGTTGGCCGATAGCCTCTACGGTGACAACGACTACAGCGATGCCGAGTGGCTGGTGCTGCCTGGTGGAGTGCCCGGTGCTCCCAATCTGGCTGCCCACGAGGCGCTGTGTGATGAACTGATGGCGCAGGATGAACGTGGCGGCAAGGTGGCTGCCATCTGTGCATCGCCGGCAGTGGTGCTGGCCCCGCTGGGTATCCTGGCAGGCCGCAATGCGGTGTGCTATCCCGGCATGGAGGCCGATGTCGAGGGCGTCAATTGGTGTGATGGCGCTGTCGCCGTCGATAGGAATGTGGTGACGGGGAATGGCCCGGCTGCAGCTGCACCCTTCGCCTTGACCCTGGTAGCTCAGAGCCTGGGACGTGATCAGGCGGATGCCGTCGCCAGTGGAATGTTATTTAGCCTCTAGATGTCATGTGGTCTCTATTCACTAGACAGTAGTTACCAGGCGTTAGCAATAGTACTAAAATCTAAAAACTTAAAACTAGTGACTAGAGCCTAAACCCTAAAAAAGCCATTTTGCTATTTTTTTATGATGAAATGTTGCGGGGTTGAAAAAATGGGGTTAAATTTGTGGCACTATTTTGGAATAGTGTAGGGTGTTGGATGCTCTGCACTGTTCAAAGTGGTGTTTATTGAGAGAAAGACATTATTTTATTAACTTTAATTATTAATTCATTCTTATTAGATCACAGATTTATGAAGAAATTTTTAGCACTTTTGTTTGTATGTGCTGGCATGACCGCCATGGCAGCTCCTCACATGAACAAGGCTGAACTCCCCAAGGCTGTTAACGGCCAGATGGTGATGAAGGCTAACACGTTGACCAATGAGTTGACCCACAGCATGGTAAGCAAGGACTTCATGGCTGGTGCCAAGAAGAACGTTCAGCGCGTGAGCAAGGATCTGGTGAACAAGCGTGCTCCCCGCCGCTTGTCTGATGCTGAGATCATCAACAATCCTTATGTTTGCTTCCTGTACAAGTGCCACTACAATGCAGACTACAGTGGCTATGTGGAGGCTGATCCCTTCTTTGCTGGTTCTGGCGCTTACTGGTATCCCGATGTAAGTGAGGGTCTGTATTTTGCTGGTTTCTATTGGGACGCTAATGGTAGCACCTACTACCTGCCCCTGGACATCGACTACAACACTGGCGAGGTTGCTCTGAGCTGGGGTATCCTGCTGGAGAACGACTCCACCATCGGTACCGCCCGCACCCGCACCGATACCATTACCTGGATCGCTCTGATGTCTGAGGCTTACTACCTGAACGATGAGCAGCAAGACTGTATGGGTACGCTGTACAACGACGGTTCTATCATCTTTGATGACAACTATGTTTACGGTGGTTATCAGATCCTGAGGAACTATCGCAACAACCGTCTGACCAGCACCGACACCATCATCATTGAGGACGTGTTTGTAGGTACTGAGATTCTTGCCGCTAACGGTCGTCTGGATTACATCCAGGAGCGTGACGGTGCTGCTGCCAGCAGCGATGTTTACATGTTCCAGGATGCTGACACCGTATTCGTTGGTAACCCGTGGAACTATGGTATGCCTAACGTGCCCCTGGTACTCAACAATCAGGGCAAGGCTGTCTATGAGTGCGCAACTGTTGACGAGACCGATGGCATGACCTATCTGTTCAACCCCATCTGGGACATTGATGACACTTGGATCAGCGGTGGCCTTGGCTTGTGCTATGGCGTTGGTGGCTATACCACTACCGATGACGGTTACATCGATGAGCTCCTCTGGGGCTTTGAGGCTGATGCTACTCCCGACGAGATCACTTGGGACTACACTGCTGCTTCCAATGGTTATCACCTGTTCTACGGTTACAACAACAACAAGTTGTACTGGCTGAATGGTGACAAGTTCGTCATCCCCGGTGGCGACTTCGTTCGTGGCGATGTTAACAATGACGGCATTGTAAACATTGACGACGTTACCGCTTTGATTGACGGTCTGTTGACTGGTAACTTTGACGACTTCGGTGAGGGTGCTGACTGCAACGAGGACGGTGAGTACAACATCGACGACGTTACCTCTCTGATCGACTTCCTGTTAAGAGGTACATGGTAATTGCCAGGCTCGTGATTGATTAATCACAAGAAACTAGATGCGGGAATCCTTGAGAAGGGTTCCCGCATTTTTGCACCCATGTGACAACATGGAGAGGCTATTGGTATGTGTCGAATTGTGCAACACCTTAGTGTATCTTTGGCCTTCCACGTGAGAAAATTGGCATTAAATTTTGGGTTTTGTGCAGGACTTGCACAATTTTTATTATATTTGCAGTTTGAAAAGTCAGCAATCGCCATTACAGGGTCCGGTTTTGGACATGCGGTGTTATAAAGTGATTGATTGACAGTGAGATAGCAAGAAACTGAATATATAATATTTTCACATCTTTAATTATATGAAAAAGATAATCGCACTCTTTTGTGTTTTGTGTGCAGGCCTGACCATGATGGCTGGCGTGCCCGAGGTGAACCATGGCATTCGTCTCAAAAATCCTGTAACAAAACGGATGCTGCCAGGTCGTGGACAGTCGTTGGGCATCAGCAATAGTCAGATGCCGGGAGCCAGAATCTGTTTTCTGCAGATGTATGACTGGCAAGAAGGTTCAGGCGGTGCTTATCAGGTGACCGAAGCCGACCCCTTCCGCTTTGGTGGATGGCTGACGAACGCTGTTGCCGGCGAGGACAATTACCTGATTCTGGAAGGCGGTATCCTGGATGAGGTGCCGCAGCCCATCAAGGTGGACTATAGTGCCAACACAGTAACTCTGGAAGTTGGCAACGAGCCCTTTGGCAGCGTCCTGGTATCTGATGAGACCACACAGGGCGATGGTTATGTGATAATAGAGAAAACCACCGATTATTACTATGTGGTCAATGAAGCTTGGTTGCTGAATCAAGGTCCCCTGGCTGACGTTCATGGCGTTATCCTGCCTGATGGCTCGATCGAGATTGCTGATGGCTTTGCCTACTACATCGAGAGGGTGACGATGACGTACATAGTAGGCAAGGGTTCCATAGAGGAGGATTCCGACACCACTCGCTCAGCGACTTCGCTGCTGCGTGACACTAAACTGATGAAGCCCAACGGCAAGCATGAGTATGTGAATGAGTCCAATGACCAGACCCGCATCCAGGATGTCTATATCCGCCAGAGTGGTGACACGGTCTATGTGATGAACCTCTACGGCTATGGCTGGGGCGAGAACTACATGGTTCTGGATCAGGAGGGCAATATGAGCTATCCTGGCCAGCCCTTGCGCGACTTGGAGGATGCAAGCTATCCTAATGGTGACGGCGTGTGGTACAACATGACCTATAGCGGCGGCACTCTGACACCAGGCAACATGGGAACTGTTACCCCCCAGGTCATCACTTGGGGATTGACGACACCCAGCGACAATGACGGCCGCTGGTACGGTTGGTATGACAACAGGCTGTATTACACCGATGGATCAACCTTTGTAGTTCCTTCTGGCTTGCGTGGCGATGTGAACGATGACGGCACTGTGTCGATTTCGGACGTTACTACCCTGATTGATGCTCTGTTAAGTGGAAATATGGACTCGATCAATGTGGGCAATGCCGATACCAACTTGGATACTGGTGTCTCCATTTCGGATGCTACGACGCTGATCGACTTCCTGTTGGGAGGCACATGGCCCGATTGATCCCTTACTGACGGAATGTAGCCATCAGGCTATTCCGGAAGAGCTAAACACTGCGCGCTCTTGTCACCATGATGGGTGACACGGGCGCGCAGCGCTTTTTGTCCTTGTGTGCTGAAGGATCTGGTGGCTAACTTTGTGGGCAATTATTTGCTGAGATAATAACCTGAATTATTCACCAGAAAAACTTAATGATCATGAAAAAAACACATTCTATCATGCAAACCCGTGTGATTCCCCGTGGAATGCAGCCGCTGGACAATGGCGAGGCCGCTCCAACGGGTACAGCGTCGCTGGCGCTGAACGTGCGTGAGCGCGAAGAGGCGCTGCAAGTTACAGGCATGCCCGCCGCCACGGGCGAAATCGGGGCAGGGGAGCGTCTGTTGCTCATGTCGGGCAGCCACCATGTCACCAGTTGTGCCGGTGTTGTCAAGATTGACGGTCGTGAGGTCGCCGTTATCGAGGGGCAGATCAGGGGAGCTCATGCTATAGGCCCGGTCATCGTGATTGTCGCCGACTGTGGGCTTACCTACCTGATGTGGGATGGCATCACCTGGGTGACGCTGGATCCCGCCGATGCGGTTCCCCAACTGACACTCACCGCCAACACATCAACCACCAGCGCTGCCATCGAGTCCTACACTTTTGCCGCGCCTTACAGCCAGTGGCGTGCACCGCTGTCGGCTGTCGATGAGGCAGCGTTGGGCCAATCGTTGCGTGGAGCCTGGAGAAGCTTGAATGATGACTGCCGTGCGGAGGGCCGCCACACGGCACCGATGCTGGTGCGTTGGGCGGTGCGCCTCAAGGACGGCACCTACTTGTGGATGAGTGAGCCGCAGCGCATCGGTGAAGAGACGTTGGCCAACGTGCAGCGCATCATGGCAACTGTGACTACGGGCAACGGCGGTTTCACAGGCATCGAGGCGACTACCTTGCCCTTTGTCAGCTACGGTCTGAATATTGCTGTAACTCGCGACATGGCCGCCGAGTGGCTGCCGCTTGTGGCCGCTATCGACGTGTTTGTAACCGAAGAGGCACAGCTGCTGTCGGCCAGTCGTTCCCTTGATTATCGTTGCCTCACACGCACGTCGGGCGGTCGCGAGTATCTGCTGGAAATGGGATTGTCGCGCCGTAGTGCCGACGCCATTGCAGCCCAACTGGCTGCATCGTCATGGCGACTGATTGCCAGTGCCCCGGCGGCAAGTCACCTCAGCGGCCAAGATTTTGTGGCGCCGCTCCAACCCGTGACGATGACACGTGGCCAATGCCTGTCGGTGGGCTCGATGCTACATCTGGAGGGCGTTAAATGCTCGACTTCGGCTGGAGGCAGGCTATATTGCTGCACAGTTGGGGGCGAAGTCATCGAGAGCGCTCCGGGAAATGCCATGGTAGAGTTCCAGCGGCGCAGTGTGTTGGGAGCTTTGCCGCTGGCATTGACGGTGGTGACGCGTCCGTTGTACTCGGGCGGTTTTGGCCGCTACCCCGTGTATATCTTTACCGATGACGGTATCTATGCGATTCCGCAGACACCAGGCGGCACCTTGGGCGAGGCGCGTCTGGTGGACCGCACGGTTGCTGCGGCCGATGTTGAACCCGTGGAGGCTGGCCGTGACATCTGGTTTGTCTCACGCCATCGCCACTTGTGCCGCTTGAGCGGGTCTCAAGTGACTGTTGTTGAGCGTGATGTGGACTATAAGGAATTGGCTTGGTGCAATGCCTATAACGAGCTGTGGCTGTTGCCGGAACAGGGTGACCCCGTCGTGGTGATGCCCAGTGGCGCGATGAGCAGGCGCACGGTCGAGGCCGACCAGCTCTATAGTGATGCCCTGCATGCCGTGGCTGTGACTGCTGCGGGCGTTGTGCTCGATCTGGAACAGGAATGTGTAGCGACCATGCCCGTCGCCTGGCGTAGTCATCCCGTCGGACTTGACGGGCTGATGGGAAGCCGAATCAGGCGGGTAGTGTGGCAGGTCAGGGGCGAAGACGTGAGTCTCACACTCAAGGTGACGGGCCAGCGTGGAATCATGGCACAGGATCAAGATGTGTGTGTCATGGTGGTGAACGGACCTGTGGACCAACCTCTTGCGAGCGCAACCATGGTGTTGCCTGCCCGCACGTTCCGGCTCACGGCGACTGGCGAGGCTGTGAGCGGAACTTTACTATTGCCCTGCTTGTTGTTCACCCAAAAACTCGGCCGTCATGAATCCCACATTATATAATATTGAGGAGATTGTAACCGAGAACGAGCGACGCTTGACCCTGCTCAATGATGAGCCCTACGACCCGTGCACAGGTATCGGATGCTGTGGCGAACGTGAGGAGGCCTGCGGGTGCTGGGTGCCCAAGGCTGTGCTGGCGGCCCATCCAGACTATCGTGACTTGGATCCGCTGGCACGTGACAAGGCGCGCATCGAGGAGGACTTTGAGTTCTGGTGCGTGAGGTGCGCTACCATTAAGGATAAACAAACTTGTCTCAATATGCCGCTGGTGCTGAATCGTCCACAACGGCGCCTGTTGGCAGTGATGGAGGAGCAGCGGATGGCTAATTTGCCTGTGAGGGTGATTCTGCTCAAGGCTCGTCAATGGGGCGGCTCCACGCTGGTTCAAATGTACATGGCATGGATGCAGCTGGTGAGACACAAGGGTTGGAACAGCCTGATTGTGGGACACCAACACCTCACGAGCAAGAACATCAAACGGATGTATAATCTGTTGCTGCAGAACTATCCACGTGAATTGCTTGACGATGAAAGTGACCGCCCGAAGTTTACCAAGTTGGAGGGGCAACCCAATGTTCAGCAGATTCAGCAGCGTGAATGTCTGGTGCTCACGGGGAGTTCACGCAGTGAGGATGCCGCCCGAGGGTATGACATCTCGATGGCCCACTTGAGTGAAGTCGCTTTCTGGCAGGCGAGCCCGATGCATAGTCCCGACGATGTGGTGCGCAGCGTGTGTGGCAGCATCACTCTCAAGGCCGACTCGATCATTGTGCTGGAGTCAACAGCCAACGGTGTGGGTGATTTCTTCCATGATGAGTGGCGGCGGTCGCAACAGGGCCTCAGCGACAAGCGGCCGGTCTTTGTGCCCTGGCATGAAATCAGCACATATTCTAAAGAGGTTGATGATGCCACGGCCCTGTGGGACGCGATGGACGAATATGAGCACATGCTGTGGCAGAATGGTTGTACACTGGAGCAGATTAACTGGTATCACCACAAGCGTAAGGAATACCGCACCCACGAATTGATGATGAGCGAGTTTCCTGGCAACGATAGCGAAGCGTTTTCGACAACGGGCAACAATCCGTTTGATCGTGAGCAACTGGATGAGTTGGAAAAAGGATGCCACTTGGCGCCACTGCTCGTGGGCGATATCGAATCTTCGGCACCGAGTGGCCATCAGGCTAAGGTTGGGGCCCATTTGGTCAAGGAGAGCCATGGCAAGCTTAAGGTGTGGGAAATGCCCGATACCAACGGGGCGGTCAAGTCCGAGTATCTGGTAGTGGTGGATGTGGGTGGACGAGCGAACGGCAGTGACTATTCGGTGATTGCCGTGTGGCGCCTGAAGTCACCGTCCCGCAAAGCTGCCATTGTCGCACAATGGCGCGGTCACATCGACCATGACACGTTGGGATGGAAATCGATGAAGTTGGCCGTGCTCTATAACAATGCTGAATTGGTGATTGAGAGCAACACGCTCACCAACGAAGCGGCGAGGGTAGGCGAGAGTGACTATATCCTGAAGTCATTGCGCGAGGTCTATGATCATATCTATCGGCGCGAGGGCGGAAAACTGGGTTTCCATACCAATCCCAAGACCAAGCCTGAGGCCATCACGGCTCTGATTGCAGCTCTGCGCGAAGGCTCCTTTATCGAACGTGACATCGATGCCGTGAACGAGATGCGTGATTATGAGGAGATCAATGGCCGCTATGCTGCTCGACCCGGTAAGCATGACGACATCCTCATGACACGTGCCATCGGGTTATTGGTCATGCGTGAACGGGAGGCTGCAAAGGGCACGATGCCCGACAAGTCGCTCGCCATCGACTCGTGGTTAAGATTCCGGCCTTACAAGCCTGGCGGACTTCAATACTAAGTATATAAAAAACCGCGAACTGAAAAGTCCGCGGTTTTTTATTGAATCAACTAAAAGTGATTTCTTACTTCATCACCTTGCAGGTGTTGGTGGTACCGTCGTTGTAGGTGGTAACCTGGATGTTAACGCCCTCGAAGGGAACGTTGCTCTCCATACCAGCTACGTTGTAGTACTTCACACTGCTAACTTCTTTCTTGGCAAGGTTCTCAACAACGTTGCTGCTGCCCCACAGACCTACGCGGTTGTAGAGGTGGAAGCGCTGGGTCTCGTTGTTACCACCAGTGCCATAGATGAAGCGGTAGTCGTTGGGCTCCCAACCGTCGCGAACACCCTCACGGAAACCAAACTCCTGGTTTGCGATGATCATGTCAGCGATGCGGCCTTCTACCTGATCCTGGTTAGCGTTCATCAAGAACAGACCAAATACGGCAGCGTCGTCCTTCTTGAGGGCGCCGTTGTCACGGTAAGCCTTGGCATTCTTTGCAGACAGGTGGCAGCCGAAGCCGTTGTTGTTGGAGCAAACAACGGTGTAAACGCGATAATTGATACCATCAATTACCTTACCCTCTTTCTCTTTCCAAGAAATGTTGGAAGAACTGGGAAGACGATTACCCTGTACGAACAGGAGCTCCTCACCTTCCTCATCTTCACCGCTGATGAGAGTCATGCTCTGGGGCAGATAGATGTCACACTGGAATGAGTTGTAAGCAACCTCATTGTAGAACTCGTTCTCAGCGCTGGTAAGAGCGATGGGAGACAGAGCCTGTACCTTTGTGTTCTCATAGAAAGAATCGTCATCAAGCCAGAACCAAACGGTTTGGGGAGTACCCAGCTTGAAGGATACCTTGTTGTCCAATACCACGCCGGTGTTCTCATAGTCGCCGCGGACGAACAGGTGATCTTGGGTTGCTTGACCAACCATAGCGGGCGTGCCATCTTCCAAGAAAGCATACTCACCAGTTGTCAACTCATCGGCAAAAGCGGAGAAGCTCAGCGATGCAGCTGCTGCAATAAGAAGTAAGTTTTTAATCTTCATAGTTAAATGAGTTAAAATGTTAGTAATAATGTTAATTAATATTTTTTATTTTAGTCTTCTTTTTTTTATTGAACTTACCGCCCACCGTCGGTTAGGACGGAAGAACGGGATTCGGTTAGCAATTGTTTGAAAATGAGGTAAATGCATAAATTATGTGCAGTTTTACCCGCTTTTCAGAGTACAATATTACTAACTTTTTTTGAACTGGCAAAATTTTTTTGAAAAAACGATGATTTTTTCGTTATTCAACGAGGGCAAAATGCACGCCAGTGCCCTATTTCAACCTGAAGTTGTTGCCCGCGAGCAACGAGAGTTGCTTGAAACGCTTATACCAGCCGGGTTGTGCGGCAGGGCGAAGCCTGTCGATGCGTGTTGATGGCCGTTTGACTTTAGGTAATGATTTTTTGATCATGATGGTTAGGTGTGAATAAGGTGATTGGATCATTCGGTGCTTTGTTTCCCATGCCGCAAAGGCAGGGTATAGCTCACGCTGAGCGATAATCCCAAGGAACTGGTCCGTGGCCCGTAACCGGGTATGAACCAAGGCCTTGAGTTGGAATTTTTGCCATAGTTGAATATGCCGTGATAACGAATCAGCCATCCCATAGAAATGCTGTCCCACAACTTTACCTTGAGGCCGACGCCCGCCTCACCCCACAAGGCGTGGGAGTGCTGATTGGTGAGGCCAAAGTGGATGAGCTCTTGCCAATAGCTGTTCCAGTAGTGAACCTCGCGTACATCGTAAGAGAAGGTGCTATATCCCAGCCTTAAGCCCACAATCACTTGGTAATCAGGTGAATTCTTGAACAGGAAGTTGTAGTTAGCTCCCACTTTGAAGTAAGGGGATGGCTTGCCTTTATAAGTGAAATTGCCGTCATCGGGAGAGGTCTTGGCCCAACCCAAACCCAGCTCGACGGTGGGTTGGATGCGGTTCCACATGTTGAGTGTGGCATTGATGTCGGCGCTGGCATAGGTTTGGCCGAGCGCCATGAATAGGGGCTCGATAAAGTTCAGACCGATGGATAGGTCGGTAATCAGCGGGTAGTGCTTGTAGATGCGTCGCAAGGAGTCTTTGCGGGCCTCTTCAATGGCTGCGGCGCTGTCTCCGCTGATGTATTGCTGGATGATCTTCTCGTCGGTGCCCTTGGGAGGCGGCTTGACTTGGTTGGTCTCGGGCTTGACGGGCGTCACATGGCGCTTGTCGGGCTGCTGTGCCGAGCAAGTCAATGCGAAGACAACCGCCAGTAACCCCAGCATTGCCGTGCGCTTGATGCTATGTGTGACAAGTACCTTCATTACTCAAAATAAGTGAAGTGGATGCGCATGGCCGGGTCAATACTGTTGGTCACCTTAGTCTTCAGCATGACAACCGAGTCGATGGCGTTGTCGGTAAAGGTTACCCGCTTGATATTAAAATTGTACATCGCGCCGCACTCGGTCGAGTGGAAAAACGGAACTGCCTCATATTCCACGCTGATAGTATCGTGGAACAGGGTAGTGGTGCCACCGAGTTGTACCCAGCGGCGCAGCTCATAGCTCGTGTTGCCTACACTGGCTCTCAAGGGCAGGTAAATCTCGCTGACAGTGCTGGAGTCGGCCAGCAGACTGTCACCGGGAACGCCGATGCCCTTGATGGTTAATCCGCTGATGCTCTGCTTGGCATCCCCGACATAGCATACGGCGAGCGGCAAGCTGCTGCCGTTGTCGTAGCAACTGTCGTCGCCGCATGAAGGCAGCACTATGCTGCCTGCGATGAGCAGGAGCGCCAGTGTCAGGATGAGCGTCGGGCGGTTCATTGGGCTTTGAGTGGGATGGGTTGTTGCACGGTGGTGGGCAATTCGTCGGTGTGTCGTCTAGGCGTCAACACGGCATTGTCGGCATCGGGAGTCATGTCGCCGATTTCATAGTGGTTGCGGTCGTTGCTGTGACGGATGATGAGTTCGCCCAGGAAACCCGTGAGGAACAGTTGGGTACCCAGCAACATCGAGGTGAGTGCGAGGTAGAAGTAGGGGGAGTCGGTTACCAGCCTATAGCTGTTACCGCTGTACATGTTGTAGAGCTTGAGTGCACCGACAACGATAACGGCAACAAAACCGAGCAGGAACATCAGGCTGCCCAACAGACCGAAGAAGTGCATCGGCTTGACGCCGAACTTGGCTTGAAACCACAAGGTCAACAGGTCAAGGTAACCATTGACAAAGCGATCGAGGCCAAATTTGGTCGTACCATACTTGCGGGCACGGTGCTTGACTTCCTTTTCGCCGATGCGGGTGAATCCAGCGCTCTTGGCCAGATAGGGAACATAACGGTGCATGTCGCCATAGACCTCGATGTGCTTGACCACCTCGCGGCGGTAGGCCTTGAGGCCGCAGTTGAAGTCGTGCAGATTGTGGATACCGCTCACGCGACGTGCCGTGGCGTTAAACAGTTTGGTGGGTATGGTCTTACTCAACGGGTCATAGCGTTTCTTTTTCCACCCGCTCACCAGGTCGTAGCCGTCCTCGGTAATCATGCGGTAGAGTTCGGGAATCTCGTCAGGACTGTCCTGCAGGTCAGCGTCCATAGTAATGATGACGTTGCCGCGGGCATTTTGGAATCCGGTATTCAGCGCCGGCGACTTGCCGTAATTGCGCCGGAAGGAGATGCCCTTTAATCGGGGATTCCTCTCGTTCAGGCGCTTGATGACGTCCCACGAGTCGTCGGTGCTGCCATCGTTGATGAACAGCACTTCATAGTCAAAGCCGTTCTCGTCCATGACGCGCTCAATCCATTCCGCGAGTTCGGGCAGCGACTCGGCTTCATTATACAGAGGTACTACTACTGAAATATCCATGATGATATCTAAATATATCTAATTCTTTTCTTTTTAGTTCTTTCTTATTGGCCTCTTGATGCTTCGTTGGGCAATCAGGGCACTGATGGCGCTGGACACCGAGCCGGCAAACGTGACAAACCAGAAGACGTTGAACACCATCTCGATGGGTGAGGGCAGCAGCTTCTCGTTGACCATGCGCTTCAGGACGAGCAAGACCTCACTGTCACGCATCTCAGGCAGGCTGCTATAAACCTTGATCGCTGCCTGTGCCTGATCATAGATGAAGTTGGGTCGCAGATGTTCCAGCACCAGATAGATGAAGAAACTTGCAA
This sequence comes from uncultured Prevotellaceae bacterium, assembly GCA_947302275.1. GTDB lineage: Bacteria > Bacteroidota > Bacteroidia > Bacteroidales > Muribaculaceae > Sodaliphilus. The sequence goes on along the minus strand of CAMYUW010000001.1, from coordinate 155,708 downwards.
GTGTGGTGCCCAGGATATACAGCATGATTCCCAGCATCCACAGGCCTGCATATTCGGTGAAACCGTCATCCTCGATGAATTTGCGCCTTTGGAAATAATAGGTTACAACCGGAGCAAACAGCGTGATTGTGAAAAAGAGCACACTCAGGGGGGCAAAGTGGTCGGCGTAGATGTATGATATCCCGCCGCAGGCCAAGTACAAGCCGAAAGGTACACCCCACTCGGCAGCCCGTTGAAATATGCTTTTCTTGTCTCGTTCCATATACAAACTGCAAAGTTACACATATTAATTGAATATAAGGGCCGCTTGGCCTTAAAAAATCCCCTGTTAAATGTCAGTAGGGAGCTTCTGCAGGCTGTAAGTATTACTTTTTTAGGTAAAAAACATGTGGACTTGTTTTTTTTATATATATTTGCGGCAATTCTCTGTTTTTGATATTGTTTGATATTTTGATAGGATGATCACTCTTGTCTCTTGCCTCCGAAGAATAATGCGGCCCGTGGCGCTAATGTTGCTCACAGGTTTGATGTTGCCGATGGCGTCTTGCCGTCACACGGCAACCGGCGGCCATGCGGGAAATGCCCATTATGCCGAGGTGGACAATCTGTTAAAGGGGATTAGCGACCTTGACTCGTTGGCTGTCATGACAAGGTCCTATCATGATAATGGAGACGACGTTGGCGAGATGCTGGCGTTGAAGTATCAGGGAAACAAGTTGCGTGCCCTTTCCCGTTTCAACGAGGCAATAGTTATTCATAATCAAGGACTTGACCTTTCAACACAATTGGCCGACACGATTGAGATGGCGATGGCGCTCAACAACATCGGCACCGATTACCGTCGCATGAGTGAGTTGAGTTCGGCCAATGGCTATCATTTCAGGGCTTTGCTCTTGTGTGACACTTACAGTGATAAGGAGAGTGATGAGGCGATTAAATGCCGTGTGATAACCCTTAACGGTATCGGTAACATAGAGATATCGCTCTGTAACTATGCCACGGCCGACAGTATCATCCATGAAGCATTGGCTGGTGAAGAAAAGTTGGGCAGCGACTTGGGTATGGCGGTCAACTATGGCAACTTGGGTTCCATTAGATACAATTGTGGCGATATCGATTCGGCATGGGTGTATTACCGCAAGTCCATGGAACACAATAAAAAAGCGGGTAGCGAGACCGGTATGGCCCTGTGTCATCTGTATTTTGGAAAGCTGTATGAGAGCGACCGCAATTATGCCCATGCACAGGAAGAATACAAGAAAGCCTATGAGTCGTTGCTGCAGATCAACGATGATTGGCATCGCCTGGATGCCTGCTTGGCACTGGCCAATTTGAGCTTTAAGCTGGGCGAGGAGGCCGATGCGCGCAAGTATATCAATGAAGCCGAGGACAATGCCCGCCGCATCAACAGCAAGGAACATCTGGCTAGGGCATACGAGTTCAAGTATCAGATGGCCCTCCACGAGGGAAGGCATAACGAGGCGCTGAATTATTTCATCAAGTGTGATGAGATAGAAGACAGCATCAATGGACTGAAGCAGAACGATGAGGTGAGGTCACAGCGCATCACCTATGAGCGTGACCGCTCCAACGGCGAAAAGGACATACTCAACAACGATATCGCCCGTCTCAAGCGCATGCGTAATACCATGGCATTGCTCGTCGTGTTGCTGCTGCTCATGGCAGGCGCAATCATCGGCGCTCTGGTTTACGCTATGCGCGTGCGTTCCCGCTCACAGCGCATGCTGAAGCAGGTCGAGGAGACACGCTCGTTGTTCTTTACCAATGTGGTTCACCAGTTGCGCACGCCATTGAGCGCTATCATGGGAGCTATCGACGACATCATCGCCGATACCCAAGACAGGGCCACATCCAGCTATACTGACAGTCAGAAAGAGAATTTCGTGATCATCGAGCGTCAAGGTAATAACCTGCTTGATTTGGTTGACCGCATACTTGAAGTGGGCGGTGTGCGCAGCGCCATTTCCAACCTGGAATGGCTCACGGGCGATGCCGTGCCCTTTATCCGCATGGTTGTGGAGAGCTATCGCGACCTGTGCATTGAGCGCCACATCGAACTGTCCTATGCTTCACGTGAGAAAAGTGTTGATATTGATACTGTGCCAGGCTATCTGAAAACCATCATGGGCAGTCTTCTCGAGAATGCCATCAATTATAGTCGTGAGTTCAGCAAGATCACTGTCATTACTTGGGTCGAAGGCAAGAATTTCGTCATTCGCGTGGCTGATACCGGCATGGGTATCAATAAGGCCGACTTGTCGCATGTGTTTGAACCGTTCTTTAGGGGGTCCGAGGCCGAGCAGATTGTGGATGGTGTAGGCATCGGCTTGACCGTTGTCCGTGACATGGTCATGGCAATGGACGGATCGGTGGCAGCCGACAGCAGCAAGGATCAAGGCTCGATCTTTACAGTAACATTGCCCTGCAAGCATGATAACAGTGTGAAAATGAGGTTCAGCCCTGTCGCCGTCATGCCTCGGTTGCTCCAGCGGAGGAAACCGGCCGCCGCTACAGGCGGTTTGCTGGCGGGGGCCAAGAACCATGACAGACCCACTGTTTTGCTCATTGAGGATCACGCCGATGTTGCCAAACTGGTGGGCAAAGTCTTCGAGGACAGGTATAATGTCTATTATGCCCAGGACGGCGCCCAGGGATTTGCCCAGGTCCAAGAGCTCATTCCTGACTTGATTGTGACCGATGTCAAGATGCCGGTGATGGATGGGTTGGAGCTGTGCCGTCGTGTGAGGTCAAGCAGCCGCCTGTCCCACATTCCCATCATTATGCTCAGCGCCCGCACCGATAAGGAAGACCGCATCCGTGGCATCAAGGCCGGTGCCGACGCTTATCTGGTCAAGCCGTTTGTGAGGGAAGAAATGACCGCTTGGGCCGATCGTCTGGTGACTAGCCGCCGTTCGTTGAAAGAGTTGGCCGGTGCTGCTAAGGCAGAGCCGGTGAGCACACCAGCGGTCACCAGTGCCAGTTCAGCCAGTGATTATGAGGATGATCACGTATTCCTGGAGCAGTTCAGGCATGAAGTGGATAAGAAAATAACACAGGGTGTTACCAAGCTTGACCTGGATGCGATCGCGTTAGTATTCAAGATGGGTGAGAGCCAGCTCAGACGGCGGGTTCAGGAGGCCACAGGCAAGAATGTGGTGGCTTATGTCGCTCAGTTGCGCATGGAGAAGGCGATGCGCTTGCTGCGTGAGGGTTCCGAGAACCAACTCATCGGCGATGTGGCTGAGAAATGCGGATACACCGATGTGGCCTACTTCTCGCGTGTGTTCCGCCAACATTACGGCATGACGCCTACCCAAGCCCGTGCTACCCGTGGTGACGGCGTTCAGCAAGGCAACGGCTAGCGCACGGTGCGCAACGGTGGCTCAAATGCGTCGGGAAAAAAGTGTATGATAAAGTCGGGTTCGGTTCCCTCAATAATCATCACGTCAAATTGTACGGTCATCTGCAACTCGTTGTGGCTGATGTAGCCATTGGCGGCATTGACCAGGTTGCGTATCTTCTTGGGATTGATGGCCTCCATGGGGTCAAAATGCTCAGTGCTGGTGCGGGTCTTGACCTCTACGATGTGCAGGTGGTTGGCGTTGGCTTCTTGAGCGACGATATCAATTTCCAGATGACCCAATCTCCAGTTGGTTTCCCTCACGGTGTAGCCCTTGCTGATCAGAAATTCACAGGCGGCCAACTCGCCAGCAGTGCCAATTGATTTTCCCTTGCCCATAATTAGATACGGTACATCAATTAAAGTGATACTTTAACCCATTTTCTTGGGTCCATGGCCGACGTTTTCGCCCCATCGGCTCTGTTGTCGTGCTTGCATCTGGTTCTCAGCAGGATTGTCCTGCGGATGCCATATTTGAGGGTGGTTAAGCTCCTCGGGCATGTACTGCATGCTCACGAAGTGGCCGGGATAGTCGTGGGCGTACATATAGTCCTTGCCATAGCCCAACTGCTTCATCAAGCCGGTGGGGGCGTTACGCAAGTGCAATGGAACAGGGGCGTTCCCTGTTTCGTTCACGAGGGCCAGAGCGTTATCGATAGCCAGGTAGGCACTGTTGCTCTTGGCGCTGGTAGCCAGGTAAATAGCACATTCACTAAGGGGGATGCGCCCTTCGGGCCAGCCAATCTTGTTGATGATGTCAAATGTGGCATTGGCCAGCAGCAGCGCATTGGGGTTCGCCAGACCGATGTCCTCGGCGGCAAGGATGCACAGTCGGCGGGCAATGAACTTGGGATCCTCGCCTCCCGCGATAAGGCGTGCCAGCCAATAGACTGCCGCATCGGGGTCGCTGCCACGGATGCTCTTGATAAAGGCCGAGATGATGTCATAGTGCATCTCGCCGTTTTTGTCGAATGCCAGTGGATTCTGCTGCAGGCGGTCGGTGACGATGTCATCGGTGATGACTAGGGGCTCGCTGTCCTGAACCGATTGCATCAAGAGGTCCAGGATGTTGAGCAGTTTGCGGGCGTCGCCGGCAGCGAATCGAAGCAAGGCCTCGGTCTGTTCTACGCGTACCTCGCGCTCCTGGAGCATCTTGTCGGTCTTGATGGCATGGTCCAGCAGTTGCAACAGGTCCTCACGGGTCAGCGGGTTGAGCACATAGACTTGGGCGCGGGAGAGTAGGGGGCGGATGACTTCAAACGATGGATTCTCGGTCGTCGCTCCGATAAGCGTGACCGTGCCTCGTTCGACAGCACCTAGCAGGGAATCCTGCTGTGACTTGTTGAAGCGGTGGATCTCGTCGATGAAGAGGATGGGACGACCCTTGGAGAACACGCTGCGGACATCGGCCTGGCACCTGTCGAGTACCTCGCGAACGTCCTTCACGCCCGATGTAACAGCACTCAAGGTGTAGAAAGGCACCTGAGTCTGCTCGGCAATAATGCGTGCCAGTGTGGTCTTGCCCACGCCGGGAGGACCCCACAGGATGAAAGAGGAAATGTTGCCGCTCTCGATCATGCGGCGGATGACTGCTCCCTCACCCACAAGGTGGCGCTGCCCGATGTAGTCATCGAGCGAACGTGGCCGCAATCGTTCTGCAAGTGGTTCGTAACTCATACTGGCGTGACTGGATTAATCGGAAAAATGGGATGAGAGCGCATGGCGGGAGATGATGCCTGCGATTTCCTCTAGCCAGCGTGCATCGATATCGTCAAATGTAGCCAACTCCTTGCTGTCGATGTCTAGCACACCGATCACGTCGCCCTGGCTGTCCCGCAGGGGGACGACAATTTCGCTGCGTGACAGGCTGCTGCATGCGATATGCCCGGGAAACTGTTCCACGTCGGGTACAACAATGGTCCGGTTTTCATGCCACGCTGTACCGCACACGCCACGTCCCCGCTTGATGTTGTAGCATGCTACAGGTCCCTGAAAGGGGCCCAGCTGCAATGTGTCGCCGTTGACCAGATAGAATCCGGTCCACCACCATCCCATGGTCTCGTGAAGAAGGGCGGCTGCGTTAGCGAGCTGACCCATAGGGTTGTGCTCACCCTCGATAAGACTCTCGACTTGTTTTGCGAGCAGTCGGTAGGTTTCGTTTTTGTCCATAGCACAAAAGTAATGCATTCACCACAATAAAACAAGTAGAGACGCAATTTTTTGCGTCTCTACCCATTTCTTAATCGCTAATAGCTTAAAGCTAATAGCTCAGCGTGAAAGCCTGATTACTTCACAACCTTAGCAGCGCTGGTGGTGCCGTCGGTGTAGGTGGTAACCATGATGGTCATGCCGTTGGGCTGAGCCATCTCCTGACCAGCAACGTTGAAGTAGCGTACGTTAGCAACGGTCTTGCCAGCGTTGAGCTCGTTAACGTTTACGTGGGGAGCCTCATACAGCCATACGATGTCGCTGGCGTTCTTCTCACCGTTAACGGTGTAGAATGCCTGGATACCGATGTTCTCGGTGAACAGGGGCTCGTAACCGGGCTCGTTGGTGCGATACATGTAAACGAAGTAGTCACGGAAGTCAACTGCACTGCTGTACAGACTGTAGGGAACCTCGGTGATGTCATCATCATAAGCCAGGTCATAGGTGTAATCGTCACCAGTGAAGTGGAACAGCTCAGCACCGTTACCATTGTCAACGTATACGCTGTAGCTCAGGTACTCGGGATCCAGCATGTTGCCATCAACATCGGTGTTGGGCAGAGTGAAGTAGAACTTGCTGAAGCCGCTCTCGTCACCACAGTCATACCACTCGTCAGCGGTGGGGTTAGCAGGAACAGCGGGAACCAGGTTAACCATGTAACCGAAGGGCAGTGCATAGCCATACTCGTCACGGTTGGTGAACTCGATAGCGGTCATGCTCAGGTCATCGCTCCAGTAGGTCATCAGACCAGTTGCGTTGAAGTTCTCGGGGAACTCAGCGTTAACGTCGCCCTCGCAACCCAGCAGATAGATGCAGTCGTCATCAATCATCAGCTGGATCTCAGTGGTGCGCTCGTCGATCTCATAGCCCATGTAGTAAGCGGGATCACCATTCTCGTCAACACCGTCCTCATAAACGTAGGTGGTGCCCCAACCGAGTTGGATACCATACTCATAAGCATCGCTCCAGGTCAGGTACTGACCGGTCGGGATGGTGATGATACCAGTGGTCCAGTCATAGGTACCCTTTACCCAGCTGTTGTAGCTGTCATGCCACCAAGAGGGGTTCTGGATGTAAACTTCGCCATTAGCGGTGTCGAAGGCAACGATGAGCTTGCCATCGGTGGTGCCGTTGGTGATGCCAAAGATGCTGCTGGCAATGTAGGCGCTGTTACGATAGTAGGTGTAAACCTGGCAACCCTCGGGGATCTCGGTGATAACTTCGGGAGTTACGACGGGCTCACGCCAAGTCAGTACCTCGCTCCACATGTTGAAGCCACCAAAGCTGTCGTCGTCGGTCCAGTAGCAACCCAGGCCATAGCCCTCATAGCCAGGATACTCCTCGCTAACGGGGTCAGCATAACCGCCCTGCAGGGTGATGGTCTCGCCGTCAACTACGAAGACAGCCTCGTCCTCACGGTCATCAACGGTGAAGTACAGAGTGGTGCCCTCAACACGGGTGGTACCCATAGCGAGAACAACGTCTGCCTGATAGTCATCGCTCCAGTAGATTGACTGGCCCATGGGAACGTGGATCTCGTTGCCCTCGAGGGTGCCCTCTACCCAGCTGTCGCCAAAGTAGCTGCCAATACCACACAGGATGTTCTTGATGTAAACCTTACCATCCTCAGCATAAACGATGTCAATGCGACCGGTTGCCGAACCATAGCTAAGATAACCGCCATCAACGAATACGCCTTCAGCAGCTACGTTGTAGTTCTGCAATTCGCCCTCGGGCTGCTCGGTGATAACACGCATAGTAGCCTTTGCCTTCATGTCCTTGGGATTGATCTTGGTCATCTCAGTGTTGATAACCTTGTTGCTCTTCACAGTGCGAGAAGCCTTGAAGTTAACGCCTGCAGATGCACCGAGTGCAACAACGGCAGCAACCAAAAGTACAGATAATTTCTTCATAAATAAAAAATTATTAGTTAATAAAAACGATTAAAAATATTGTTGATAAAACAAATTCTATTAAAAGGGCGGCTAATTATGTCATTGGATTCATGATTATAAGACACGTTTGTCTTCTTTAACAACGCAAAGATACATTGTTTCTATAATAAAGCACAAATATTACTAATAAAAAGTCGCAAAAACTACTATTTTTAGTAGTATTTGCGACTTTAGGACGGATAGACCGCCTCTCAATGATATACCTATTTATTCTGATAGGATGATATCGATGACTGAGTTGACGTCACTGATGCTCACCTCGCCGTCGTCGTTCACGTCGCCCTTGATAGCGGGTGCAACACCAAACAGAGACACGCCGATGGTCTGTCCCATCACGGCAAGCACGATGTCGATATTGGCATCAAGAGCGGTACCGGTGAAACGGGCAGTCAAGTCAATGGGAACTTCGCCCAAGAGGGGGCCGATCCATTCGTCTTGGCTGTGCACTCCGTCATTGCCGGGAGTGATGGTGATGGGGTTGTTGTACTTGATGGTGGTGTAACCATACTCATCAACACCCTCGACACCGCTCACGGCGATGTTGCCTACAGGCATGGTAAAGCCTTCAGCCGAGAGACAGAAGTTGTTCAGGCTCAGGTCATAAACACCGTTGCTGCCTGTAACTACAACGGGAACCTCATCCTGCTCGGAGACGGTGCCGTTAACGACGACCTTGATATGGCAGGTGTAGATGGTGGCGTTCAGCGCCAGTGAGCAGCAGATGGCTGCCAGCATGATAAACGCTTTTTTCATTTTTAAATATTTACTTTAAATGATACGACTTAATTGATTAAACTCCAGATAACAGCATGTCGATAAGTAAAGTTACATCAGCGATGGTGACGTTTCCGCCCTCGTCAACGTCGGCTGCCAGCATGTTGATGCCTTCCTCATTGCCGCTTAACAGGTAGTCGATCAGGTCGGTGACGTCTGCAATGCTCACAATGCCGTCGTTGTTCACGTCACCTTTCTTGAATCCGGCGGACTCGGTAGCGGTGATGATGTAGCAAGTGGCGTTCTGCAGGTCGCCCGATACGACGCTGATGGCGATGCGGTAGCTGCCGTCGGCATTCTGTTCCATCGACTTGGTAAGAACGGCGCTCACGCCCTCGATGGTGGCGGTGAAGTCATCAAGATTGGGCTCACCTGTGGTCTCGATGCTGTAAGTGGTAGCGGCAGGATCCCAACCGTCGATGGTCACACCCTTGTAGCGCAGGTCGGTCATGTTGCCCAGGTAAACCAGTTCCATGTCGTCAACATAGACGGCATCACCGCTGCTGCCATTGCCGGGGGTGCCATTGGTCGAGAAAGTGACGAAGATGGCCTCGGTGGCAGCGCCATTGGCGGCATAGCTATCATAGTCGAAGGGGAAAGAATACTGGGTCCAGTCGCCAGCAGGAATCGCTCCACCGACGATGCTGCCCGACAGGTTGGTGTATTCCTTGTCGGTAGGCTCCTGATAGTAGGTGCCGTCAAATGTCTTTACGCTCACGCTGGCCTTATTGTTGGCGTTGGTCGTGCCTTGGGTGTATTTGATCCACACGTTGAATTTGTCGGGCTTGGCATACAGCGGCATGTAGAACTCATCGGTGCCATTGTTCTTGTCCATCTCAGCGTGGTTCAGGGTGCTGCTCGCGCTCATGGCACCAGCCATGAGTCGACCATTGGTCATGGTGCCGTTGGCGACAATACCGAAGATGGAACCGGCAGTCATCACGGCACTGTGCGCGCCAGTGGAGCCGCTGTGAATGTCGTTGCTCTGTTCGAGCTTGACCAGACCAGCCGAATAGCCTGCAAATGTGCCTCCAGCGGTCTTGAAGCCGTGCCAGCGGTCGGGCTCGCCGTTGTCGGCGGTCCAAGCCTCAAAATCGCTGTTGGGCAGCTGGAAGTGGTCGCCCACGGTGTTGAACCACATGGTGACGCCATATTGTGGGATTTCCACATTGGCTGCCATCATGCCGTCGGTAACGCGTGCGAACAAATTAGTGTACATTGAGCCGAAGTAGGTGCCCGTATCTATATTTCGCTCAGCGCTATAGGTGGTGATGCCATTGGCCGTAGCGCCAGGCACGTCGGTCATGTTCAGAGTCAAGGGCATTCCCATGAATGTCACTCGCAGTGTCAGCGTGTTCAAGCCGTTAGCCTGCTCATTAACGCTCACGGTGACCGTCTCTGTGCTTGTCTGGCCGTTGCGGGTTACTTCTACAACACCCGTGTAGTCGGTGGCGTTGAGGGCCAGCGCGGCCGTCAATGCCAAGCAAAAACTAAATAAAAACTTCTTCATTACTAGTTAACTGATAATATTGATAATATTAATGTTTTACTTTATTGTTCAATATGCAATTTGCTTATAATATGGAGTTTACTTAATTCGGTAAGCGAGCCCGATTGTGCCGTACATGGGGCGGAGGGGTTGGACCGAGTGGAAGTCACTCTTGAACAGGCCGCTGAAACCGTAGGTCAACTCTACAAACAACCCCCAACGGGAATGGAACTGCCAGTCTGCACCCACATCGAGACCCCATTGCATGATGCGCATACTGGAGTCGAAGTCAAAGTCGCCGCGCTCACCTGGTTCGGAACCCATTTCCACCTTGGCCCCGACGGGTGTGCCTTCGCGCAGGTAGCCGTTATATGCCCAGCCCCAAAAACGGCGGTGGGTCAACCATCCCATGAACAAACCACCGCGCAGCCGCAGGGATTCGCTCAGGTCATAGGTCGCCTGGATGGGCAGGCTGATGCGCCGCTGCGTGCTCTTGATGCGCACATTGCCGACAAACATGCCCGAGAGCGATTCGTCACCCCTGACGACCTCGATATCGTAGTTCTTGACTCGGCTGTCCACGTCCATGCCGCCCGTTTCGTAACGCAATCCCGTGTGGATGCCCCAACGGTTTTTAAGGGGCAGGGTGGCCTCGGCTGAGACGGTGAAGTTCAGCCCTGGGTCGAAATTGTTGATGCCTCGTATTTCGTGCCCGATGTGGGTGGGCAGGGTGCCGCCCAGGGAGTACCCCAGGCGGATATCGACGTGGAGGCTGTCGAGCACGGTGGCTTGAATGCCCATTGCGGTAATGGCCGCGAGCATCGAGGTGGTCAATATTCGTTTAATAGACATTTCTGGTTGATTGTGATGTTTGTTATGCCGGTTGTCACTCCTCCTTGGTGCAGATGAGACACACCTTATCTACACATAGTCGGCTGCCGATGGCTCCGGTGAAACTGCCGCCGGCAGAACTCGACGAGAACACGATCGCAAGGCTGTATCCACGATTGGCCAGAAGGTTCTCGTCGATCTCCTCGCGATATACAAACTTGGCGTTCCAGGCCTTCCATTGGGTGGTGGGCTCGACGTAGCCCAAGTCGGCAACGGCTACAATCTGTTCACTGGAAAGCACATTGTCACCGTAGAGCACGATCTCGTTGCCGGCCGCGTCGTGGTTGCGGTAGAACACCGCATAAATGTCGGCCGAGTCAACCCTGCCCACAATGGGATTGCCATAAAAGTCCTGAACAAATTCGCCTGGCTCAAAGGTGTAGTAGCCCGTGAAGTGGTCGGGACGGCTGGCAAATGGCAGACCAAAGCGTGTGGCGTGAAGGTGGTCGCTCATGGCGATACGCACATCAAACGTCCCAAGGAACATATTGCCCGCTGCTAGGCGCTTGTTGGCCATCCTGCCGAATGGACCTGTGTCACGCGTGGTCAGGCAGACAGCGGAACCCTCATATCCTTGCAACAGCGGTGTGGTGGGGTAATCCATAGGTCTGGCACTGCCCATCGACATGCGGAATCCCTCGTTGGCTGTCGCCCAGTCGTTACCCAGGCTGCCGTCAGGCAGCAGATTGTGCCAGGTGTAGTAATGCTGGTTGGCGGTCTCGAGTTCATAGTGCTCAAAGTTGTAGTAGAGGGTGTCGGCCACGGTGTGGGTCGTGGGGATGACGCTCACCGTGTAGCGGCGGGTCCACTTGCCGTCCTGGGAAGTGACCGTGTAACCCACGGGGCCTCCCGAGAAGTCGTGGATGCTGCCGTTGGCTGGCACGATGGTGGCTCCAGTCGTCAAGGTGAATACTGGGCCCAACGCAGTCACATCAGCATTGCCGCGGACGACAAAGACGATGGCGGTGTCGGTCGACATCACCGTCTTGAACGAGTCGGTCATCTGATAGAAAAACGCCTCGGGGTCGCCCACGTGCAGCGTGGCGGTCTCGATGTCGGCCTCGCTGTAGGCCGGCTCTTCGCCGAAACAAGCTGTGTTGGTCACCATCATGATCATTGACATGACCATAACAGTACACAGCGTAATACAACGGTTATACTTCTTGTTGTCCATGTACATTATTGCTATCGAACTTGCAAAATTACTCAAAATCCTTTGATTGGTAGCATCGAGTGAGGATTTTTTACTTTTTTAAGGTAAATTGCAATTGCCGATTGAACTTGCAATGGCAGGATTATGTCAAGTGAAAAGTCTTTTTTTAGGGTCAGATAATTGATTTTTGAAAGAATAGCATTAACTTTGTAGGCTTGATGGGTGTGTTATTTCTACTTTTACGCCCGTCAACATCATGATATAGAATAGACTAAACATGGAGAAACTCATACATAAACTGCTGAACCTGAGGATCGTCAGGTCTTTTAGGGTCAGAACCACACCACGCTGGATTATCCTGCTGCTGGATATGCTGATTGTGACAGTCTGCTACATTGCCACTGTCGTCGCCGACATGTATTCGGTTCATACTTTTGTCACGCCCATCACCGTTTTTCTCAACTGGCTGATCTTCTTCTCGGTGTATGCTATTATCGCTTATGTGTCAAAGAGTTATGTATATGTGATACGCCTATCGGTCATCGAGGATCTTTACCGTGTCTTTATGTTGGTTATGGTTGCGACCATCATACTGGTATTCTTGAATGTCATGAAATTGTTCATCACGGGAGAACCGTTCATGAAGTTCTGGAATATCCTCATTATTGCAGCATTCTCGTTCTCGTTGATGATGATTGAACGCCTGTGCATCAAGTATCTGTACATGCGCATGAACAGTGCCACTTCGGGCCGCAAGCGCGTGATGGTGCTGGGCACCACGTTCAACTCGCTGTTTCTGGCCAACGCTCTCAAGGGGGAGATCGGTGGTAAATATCTTCCTGTGGGATTGTTGAGTATCAAGTCTAATCAGGATGTGACCGAGATGAATGGTTTCAAGGTCTATCGTTTTGACCCCAGTACAATTGCCGAGGTCTTTAAGGAAAAGAATATCGAGGGATTGATCTATGACTCCAAGAGCAACAACTTGATGAGAAGCGGATTTGCCGACTTTTTCATCAAGAACGACATTGCCTTGCTTGCCATGAACAGGGTGGAGGAATTTGATCAGGATAATGCAGAGAACGGCCAGTCGGGTATTTCTACTTATATTAAGGAGGTCCAGATTGAGGACTTGCTCGGCCGTGACCCCATCGTGCTGAACAATCCGCTGGTGAGCCAGCACATCAAGGGCTCGTGTGTGCTCATTACGGGTGCCTGTGGCTCAATCGGTAGCGAAATCGTGCGTCAGGTGGCCAACTATGGCGCCCGCAAGATTGTGCTGTTTGACCAGGCCGAGACACCAATGCACGACATCTCTCTGGAGATGAAGAGGCTATTTCCTAAAGCCGACATCGAACTTTTTATGGGTGACGTGCGCAATCGCGAGCGTGTCGAGGAGGTCTTTGCCAAGTTCCGTCCCTGCTATGTGTTCCATGCCGCTGCCTACAAGCATGTGCCCATGATGGAAATCAATGCCACCGAGGCTATCCTTGCCAACGTCAAGGGAACGCGCAATGTGGCCGATCTCGCACTTAAATATGATGTGTACAAGTTTGTGATGATTTCGACCGACAAGGCAGTCAATCCTACCAATGTGATGGGCTGTACCAAACGTCTGGCCGAGATTTACTGTCAGTCACTGTTCTTTGACGCCCAGCGTCGCGGCAAGAAGACCCAGTTCATTACCACCCGTTTTGGCAATGTGCTGGGCAGCAACGGTTCTGTCATTCCTCTGTTCCGCAAGCAGATTGCTGCCGGTGGCCCGGTCACCGTTACCCACAAGGAGATTATCCGTTACTTCATGACTATTCCTGAGGCCTGCTCTCTCGTGCTCGAGGCCGGCTGCATGGGCAGTGGCGGTGAGATTTACATCTTTGACATGGGTGAGCCGGTCAAGATCTATGACATGGCTCGCCGCATGATCTCGCTGGCTGGCCTCAAGCCCGATATCGACATCAAAATCGAAGAAATCGGCCTGCGTCCAGGTGAGAAATTGTATGAGGAACTGCTCAACGACAAGGAGAAGACCACCGCGACCGTCAACAAGAAGATTATGATTGCCAAGGTCAAGATCTACGACTACAAGGACGTGTGTGAGCATATCGACCACATCATCGCTCTGGCGGCCAAGGGTAATGTACATGACATGGTATATGCCATGAAGGAATTCGTGCCCGAGTACAAGAGTCAGCACAGCAGTTTTGAATCTATCGACAAGGAAATCGCAGCCATCGATCAGCCCCAGTCTGAACCCTCACGCCTGCAGCCCAAAGCCGAATAAGAGAAACAGAGCCAATTCCATTGCTGGCATTACAAGCCTAAAACAAATCAGGCGTGGCATCTATGATGATGGCCGCGCCTGATTTGTGTATATCGTGAATCGGGAAAAACCGATAGTCGCTTATTGCTCGATGATGATGTGGTATTCCTCGCGAGGACGCCAGCTACGGGTGAGCAGCCACATGGTCACTACGGCAAGAATCAGGGTCAGGACGACCATTGCCATGAACATGTACTTCGAGAGCATGCGGCCCATAACGGCTGCATAGATGTCACCCATGCGGTTGACGATCAGCTCCATGGCGGTATGGTAGTCAATCCACAGCACGATGCTCTTGGAGAAAGGGATGAGCGACATCACCGCGTAGCTGCAGATAACACCTTTTGCCTTGCGATAGTTGCCCATGAATTTACGGATGCCTTCGGCGGCACATCCAGCAACCATACAACCCAGCGCAAAGTACTCATGACCCTGGTTAAAGATGAAATTAATCATCAGCAACAACACTGCGCACAGGATGGCTATGCCAGGCATGGGATAGCGTTCACACAGCTTGAAGTAAGGCCATGCGGCAATGACTGCGGCAAATACCGCACTATAAGTCCAGAAAAACGGGTGATAGAAACCCAGTAGTTCGGTAATAGATACTGCCAGCACGTACAGTAACGCTAATCCGATAACTTTGACTGCTCTCTCCATAATATACAGGGATTGTTAGGTTGAAAAAGGGCCAAATTTTACTTTCTAAACTGCAAAGATACGTCATTTTAATATTTCAACAACAAAATTGACCGATAAATTACTTTTTTATGGCCGTTTTTCCCCATTACTGGTGATTTGCCACATCTCGGTCGCCCGTTTGGGGTCAAGCTTGCCAGGATTCAAAAAAATATCGTACCTTTGCGCCCGTGAAGATTATCAGGACCTCTATATTGCCTTTTCACGGATTCTCAGCCATCAATCTGCTGGGAGTTTTGTTTGTGCATCATGGGGTGTATTTGAGTAACGAGATGATGAATCATGAGCGCATCCACACTGCCCAGCAGCGTGAGATGCTGTTTGTTTTCTTTTATCTGGTTTATGTTATCGAGTGGCTGGTCAGGCTGCCCATGAAGGGGAATGCCTATCGAAATATCTCTTTCGAGCGCGAGGCCTATGCCAACCAGCGTAACCCTGATTACTTGAAATCACGTCCTCTGTACGCCTGGCGGTGGTACATGAGGCATCCTGGACGAAAAAAATAAACTCAATGAAAATGAAGAAATTTGTATTGTCTTTACTACTGCTGCTAGCCACCACTTCCCAACTTGCTGCCTACACATTCCAGGAGGCAGTTGACAAGTTCGTGTCACACAGTTCATTGCGATATGCATCGGTCGGTGTAAACGTCATCGATCTGGATTCGGCCAAAACCATTGCCAGTTACCGTCCCGAGCAAGCCAATATCACTGCATCGACGATGAAGACGGTCGTCTCATCGGCAGCACTTGGATTGTTAGGACCTCATTTCCGCTTCGAGACACCTGTTTATCTCGATGGTGATATCATCGATGATTGCTTCAAGGGTTTGATCATTGTGCGGGGTATGGGCGACCCCACGCTGGGCTCGGTATTTCTGCCGTGCCAGGCCAACATCGTTGATGAGATTATCGATGCCCTGCGGGCACGCAATATTAATAAGGTGGAAGCTGTCATCTATTGCGATGACAACTACTATAGCTACCCCTACTATGATGAGGATTGGGATGTGGGCGATCTGGCTTATGACTATGGCGCTGCAGTCCATGCCTTGAATTTCCATGACAATCTGATGTCGGTTTCATGTTCGCTGGATAATCGTGGCCGCGTGTCCACTTTTTCCATAACGCCCCCTGTGCCGGGTGTGAAGGTGATCAGCCGATGCCGCCCCAACCGTGAGCGCAGGAATGTCACCCCTTACCTGGACTATAGTGTTCCGGCGCTGATTTTCACAGGTGAGTCTGCTGTCAGGAACATACAGAACACCTATGCCAACCCCACGCCGGCCCCCATGCTTGCCGATAGCATTGCACGTGCCCTGCGTACCAACGGAATTGAGTATAAGGAACCAGAGGGAACTGTTTCGGCAAACGTGGAAAAACGCTCCCTGCTCGTGTTGCACAAGTCACCCGAGTTGACCGAGATCATCACCTCGCTTCTGGACCGCAGTGACAACATGTTTGCACATGCGCTGTTGCGTGCCATTGGTGCCCGCGAGTGGGAAGTGATGCATCTGAATGCGATGCCTTCCGACTTGGATAGAATTGGTGTTGCAGCCGTCAAGCGCTGGCTGGAACTGCAAGGCGTGAACTCCGATCCCCTGTTCATGCGTGACGGCAGCGGATTGGCACGGGGCAACAAGGCATCCGTCAGTTTCTTTGGCGATATGCTCACGATGATGGCTCACCGCCGTTTTGACGGCGTGCGCCTGAGCGACCTCATGCCCAAGGCGGCTGGCCGTGCCGGCAAAACCCTGAAGGAAAACCCCTTGAGCGACCAGATTGTGCTCAAGTCGGGCAGCATGCGTCATGTTCAGTGCTATGTGGGTTATTATCCTGCCGAGGAACCTCGCTATGCCTTTGCCGTACTGGTCAACAACTTCACCTGCTCACAGGCCAGTATCAGAGAACAAATCGGCACCTTCCTTTGCAATCTTTTTGAGGGAAAATAGTTGGTGTTTTAAAAAAAATGCCTAAACTTGCAGGCTAAATGTAAGACAAAACCTTGGCGAGGAGTCGCTAAGCAACGATAAAACAGACGATTATGAACATTGCGATAGAGAAAATGCTGTCTCATGTCTATGAGATAGAGGGGTTGATGCTTGTTACCCGCAGGCTGGGTGACGAGAATACGCCCGATGTCATTACCAATAAAATTAAGCGCAAGGTGCGCGAGTTGGCCGAGATGTGCGGTGTGGAACTTCCTGCGCCCGAGCAGCCCGAAGCAGCACAACCCGCTGAACAACAGCAGGAACCGGCCCCTCAAGTCGCTGAGGTGGAGACGGAATCTACCAATCATCTGCCCGATGAGGACTATGATGCCGACGAGACTTGGCAACATGACAATGGCGAGGAATTCAAGGAAGTCTTTTCTCTGGACTATGAGGAGCCCCAGCACGAGGTACCTGTTGCCGATCGTGAGCCTGACGATGACATTACTGTTGAATTTATCGAGGCCGAAGACGATCCTCAGCCTTCTCAGGAGGAACCTCTCGCCGAGCCGGAACCTCAGCCCGCCGCTGCTCCCGAGCCCGTTAAGGTTACCCCGCAGCCGCCGGTGTTCCGTCCCCAGTTGGAAGTCAATGAGGAACCCGTTCCTGATCCGGATCCCAACGTGCTCCCCGAGGCTGAGGATGAGCCCGATATCACCGTGGAGTTCATCGAAGCCGATGACGATGCCTTGCCCGAACCCGAGGAAATGCCTGTGCCCCCTGTGCCTACCGAGTTCCCAGAGATTGATGAAGAACCCTTGAGGGTGGACCAGAAATTGCAGCGCAGCCTGTCTAAGGACATACGCAAGGCTTTCTCGGTCAACGACCGTTTCCGTTTCCAGCGTGAACTGTTTGCTGGAAGTGCGAGCGCCATGAATACTGCAATCGAGCACATCGAGATGATGAACAGCTATGGCAACGCCGAGCTTTATTTCTTCAGTCAGTTGAATTGGGACCGCGAGAACGAGGTCGTGAAGGATTTCATGACCATCGTCCGCAACCATTTCCAGAAATGAGATAACCTTTATCCGCAACACGATGGCTGGAAAGCTATACATAGTGCCTACGCCTGTAGGGAATCTTGACGACATGACACCCCGTGCTGTCGAGGTGCTCAAGTCGGTAGATACCGTTTTGGCCGAGGATACACGCACCAGCAGCGTGTTGCTCAGGCACTTCGATATCCCCACGCCCATGCGCAGCCACCACAAGTTCAATGAGCATGAGGCTGTCGCCGCTGTCGTTGAGCAGTTGAAGGGTGGGGCTGTCATGGCCCTCATCAGCGATGCGGGCACGCCGGGCATTAGCGATCCTGGCTTCCTGCTCTCGCGTGAGTGCCGCCGCCAGGGCATCGAGGTCGAGACCCTGCCGGGGGCTACTGCTTTTGTCCCTGCACTGGTCAACTCGGGTCTGCCGTGTGACAGGTTTGTCTTTGAGGGCTTCTTGCCGCAGAAGAAAGGCCGTGCCACTCGCCTCGAGGAGTTGAAGTCCCAGCCCTTGACGATGGTCTTCTACGAGTCGCCCTTGCGCTTATTGAAGACCCTTCAGCAGTTTGCCGAGGCTTTCGGTGACGACCGCGATGCCAGTGTCGTGAGGGAAATCAGCAAGATTCACAACACCACCCACAACGGCACCCTGGGCGAACTGGTCCAGTATTTCACGGCCAATGCCCCTCGTGGCGAAATCGTCATCATCGTCGCCGGTTGCCCTCCAACGACGGTGGCTAAGGTGGACAAGTATGCCGCCTTCAAGCAGAAGAGCGCTAGAGTTTGACAACAATTTGGAAATAATTAATAGAACAAATACGATTTAGGTATGAAAAAGATTATGTATTTAGTTTGGTTGATGGCAGGTCTGGCTATTCTGCCCGCTTGCCAGCGAAGCAACAAACTGGAAGCCGAGGCCTTGCGTCAGGACTCCATCAATGCTGCGCTGCAGGATTCCATCAACACGGCTAATGCCGAGAAAGATAGCCTTATGCAGCTCATGGGCGACATTGCCGATGGCATGCAGCAGATCAAGGAACTCGAAGACATCGTGTCGGTCAAGAACCTGAATGGTGAGACCCCCGACCGCAAGAAACAGCTGCGTGACGACATCGTCCTCATCCAGCAGTCCATCACCAAACACAAGAATCGCCTGGCCGAGTTGGAAAAGAGGCTCAAGCAGTCCACCAACTACAACACCCAGATGGAGAAGTCCATTGCCAATCTCAAGATGCAGCTCGATGATCAGCAGAAAACGATCAACGGTTTGACCGAACAGCTGGCAGCAGCACACATCCAGATCAAGAACCTTAATCAGAGTGTGGATTCGCTCAACACGGTGAACAAGGCCGTGGTCAAGGAGAAGGAAGCTGCCCAGGAAGAATCCAAGCAGCTCACCACCGAGGTCAACAACCTCAACACCTGCTATTATGTCATCGGTTCCAAGAAGGAACTCAAGGCACACAAGATCATCGAGAGCGGCTTCTTGCGCAAGACCAAAATCCTGCAAGGTGACTTCGAGATGGCATACTTTACCAAGGCCGACCGCCGCACCTTGAGCGAGATTCCCCTGCATAGCAAGAAAGCCCAGCTCATGACCAATCATCCCAGCGATTCATATGAGTTAGTGGATCAAGGCAACATGAAGACCTTGCACATCCTGAATCCGGCTCGTTTCTGGGAAAAATCCAATTTCCTTGTTGTCAAGGTGAATTGATGAAGGTCGTCCTGGCGTTTGATAAGTTCAAAGGCTCGGCTACGGCTCAGCAACTCAACGATGCCGCAATGCAATCTCTGTGCGGCATTGACGATATCACGGTGGTAAGTGTACCAATCGCCGACGGTGGCGATGGCACTACCACCGTGTTGGCTTCTGGCAGCAAGGGGCAGTGGGTACAATCTCCCACGATGGGACCCTTGCTCAACCTGGATCCTATCACAGCCTCTTATTTCTTGTGTGACGATGGCACCGCATTCATCGAGACTGCCGCGGCCAGCGGGCTGGCCCTGTTGCCCGAGGGTGTCCGCGATGCGTTGCGGGCTTCAACCCTTGGCACAGGTATGCTCATTCGTGATGCGATGGAGCGTGGCGCTCATCACATCGTGCTGGGGCTGGGCGGTTCCGCCACCACCGATGCTGCTATGGGCATCCTTTCAGCCTTGGGCGCTGAGTTCCTGGATGCTCAGGGGCATTATCTGTTCCCTTGTGGCGGGTCGCTTGAGCAGATTTCCCGTATTGAGACCAGAGGCATTCCCCAGGCGGTTCTGGACTGCCGCTTTACCCTCTTGACCGATGTGGATAACCCCTTGTGTGGCGAGCTGGGTGCCGCCCGTGTCTATGGCCCGCAGAAAGGCGCATCTCCTGAACAGGTGGAGCAGTTGGCACGTGGACTGGCCCATGTCGCGGCGATTGTGGGCGATCATATTGCTTCCAAGCCCGGCTGTGGCGCCGCTGGAGGCATCCCGTCCCTGATGATGCATCTGCTCGATTGTGAATTGCAGCCTGGCGGTCCCTACGTCCTTTCCCATAACGGAATGCAGGAGGCGTTGTGTGGTGCCCAACTGGTGATTACCGGAGAGGGGAGGCTGGATCGCCAGACGCTCATGGGCAAAGGTCCCGGCTGTGTGATCCGCATGGCCCATGATTGCGGCGTACCTGTAGCTGTGGTTTGTGGAGTAATCGAGGAAGGTTTTGACCCTGATCGGGCTGGACTTGCTCGGGCCATTGCCGTGAGTGACGGCCTCCCGCAAGATTTGGCCATGGACACAGCCAGTACCCTCGAGCGCGTCTCCCAGGCCGTAAAGCACCTCATTCCCGACTGTCATTAGAAAAATACAAACAGAAAAGTGAGTGTATCATAATTCATTCACTGATTTTTAATCGTCCGCAGGCCGATTAAAGTTTTTCAGGAGTAAATTATGACACACTCACAAGTGGTTAGATCATCATGCCCGTGTGGCGGGCACTGTTCCCCTCAACTGGCCGTGTTTTATCGCGTGATGACGCGCATGTGGGCCATGGGGTAGCGCAGCACCAGGCAGGATGCTTCGGTCATGACCAGCGCATCCACGTTGCGCACGCCGCTCTTCTTGAGGTTCAGCTGTTCGGTGCTGAAGGGGATGTGGGTATATTTCTGGATATACTCGGGGTCGATGATGATACCGTCGTTCTCCATGCCCACCTCGTCAAACACCTCACTCAGCAGCAGATACAGGCAGCCAAATTTCGACCTCAACTCCGTGAAATCTATGCCCCACTTGCTCACGTGCTGCCCTGCAGTGATGATACGAGTGTAATCCAGCTTGCTGATTCGGCTGATCAGTCCGCTGCCGCCAATCAGGATTTTACGCTTGCTGCCCGCGTTGCCCGTGAAGGCCTCACGCATCAGGTCCACCATCTTCTCGGCGGTGAGTTCCACACTCCTCTCCAGGAGGATTTCCTTGCCTGCCTGGTTCCAGATGCCGCCCGTGAAGAACACATTCTCCTTTTTCACGGGATCCCACAACTGGCGTGATACGCCAAAGAGGAATGACTTCTCCATGCCCAGTCTCATGTCATACACGGCTGCCTCTTCCTGATCGCTCATCGTCCAACCCACTTCCTTGTTCGACAGGCGCTGCAACGTACTTTCTTCAACCTGCATCTTAAAGATCTGGCACAGGTTGCGGCTCTTCTTGGGCAGCGATTCAAATTGTGGTGACTGCACGTCGAGTTCGCTGGCGGCTCGGCCCATGCGCACGAGAGTCGTACCTTGGATCACGTCGGGGAAACAGTTGGTTGCCCCGTTGATCGTACATCCGTTCACAGCCATCACGGTAACTCCGTTGGCATCACGGCTCACGACATAGAGCATCAGGTCTTGGGCGCTCTCCTCGACACCATCGATCTCAAATCCCGGAATATCCTGAACCAGAATTGTGTCGGTCGGGTCAAAGATGTCGTTATTGCTCGTGTTGATCACCGCCATGGGGTTGCTCTCGCCGGTATTGACTTCGCTCGCGATGATGTCGCTGTTCAGCTTCGCCGTTGTGGGTTTGGTGTCAACGCTATAGAAATCTACGATCATGCTGCCCGCGTGTTTGCTGCCTGCATATCGCGAAATCTGGTCAATCGGGGTTGACATCGGGCGGATTTTCACAATCTGCTGGTCGATCTCGTTGAGCAGCAGGTCGGGCGAACCTTCACGGGTCAGGTCGGTCGTGAGCGGCCCGTCAACGACATGCTTGCCGTTATCGACGCCACCGATAAGCATTCCCACGGCCAGCGTGGCACTTCCAGCATCACCGCCAGTGATGCACGAGGCAAGAATGGCGATAAGGACTACGGTGATTACAAAGATGATTAACTTCTTGTGGTTGCGCATCCAGCGCAGTACACTTTTGATTTTGTCGTAATTCATGGTCTCTAATTTTTTTAAGTTTTTAGTTTTAAGTTCTTAGTTTTAAGTTTTTAGTGCGATTACTATCGCCTGGAACCTGGTTGCAAATCCAAAGAAGGAGTAAGCCCCTTTAAACATTTACTTTAAACTGCCCGGCTCAGCGAGCCTCTTCAATCCCAGATGCTGCGGCGGCAGTACCGTGGGAAAATCGGGGTGGACTGTGGCCCCTCCTCCTCAGGATCAGGATGCAGCATCGCTTCGATTTTCTCGTTGCGGCCCCGCAGATACCCCGCAGCATCGGCATTCTCCACATCGTTGTCGTGGGTGATGCCCCTTGCAAGCGTGGTAAGCAGTTCATCGGTGATGAGCGCGGGATTCATCTCCCCAATCAGTTGTGACAGCCGACGCGTCTTGTCTTCCTCAAGCCCTAGGGCCGATGCACGCTCAGTCAGGGTAGGGGAGGCGGACGTATCGCTAACGGCCCCTTCTTGTGGCTCTTCACTCTGGCGAAAGGGCGGCGGTGTCACCACCTCTTTGGCCTTCTCTTCTAAAACATTCTTTTCATTCATGACAATTAAATAATGAAACGGTTAATAATAATTGATACAATCTATTCTCGATTTGAGATTCTCTCGATTTTGCGGTCGCGCTGACGGCGAAAGGCCTCAAACGTGTCATACACGTCACTCAACGCGATATTGGCATTTTCGCTCTGCAACTGATAGATGTTAGCGCTGTTCACCGTGGGAGTCTTGCCCTGCAATGCACCGCTCACGCCGCTGATTTCCTCAAACAGTCTCATCTGCAGCTCGATCATCTGGTAGGCGCCCGCATTCGAGGCATTCGAACTGATCTGCTCCGGCCGGGCGTTATCCAGGCGAGGATTATAGGGCAGCAGCCCGTTGGCACTCGACCAGCAACGGCGAGCCTCTTCCCATGTCCAGCCGTCAGGCAGGGCCGTCTCAGGAAACAGGAGCACACCCTTGGCGCTGTTGCGCATCACGTGATCCAGAACCGAGATCAGGCGGTTGACGTGTTTCTGCGTGTCGATGATGTCCTCGACCACGGCATGCACCTCGCCATCGGTGAGCGGGTACAACTTGATGACAAACGGATGGCTGCCGTGACCCCACGGCGAGTCATATTCCACCAGCAGGTCTCCCATTGGGCTGTACCACCGGCAGTGCCACACCGTCGCAATGTCCCAGCGGGTACTCACTTCAGGGCGATTCTTCAACCGAGCCATCGCGTTTGCCGGTTCAACCGTGAGTTTGCCCTCGTTGCGGTTGTGGCACACAACCACCTCGCGGCTCTCGAGGGTCCACACCTCGATGGCACGGCACTTGCCGTCATGGGCATGCCAAAAGTCGGTACCCTGTTGCGAATCGGCTCCCAGGCGGGTCGTGAAGTCTGCCAGGCGGCTCTCGGCACCGTCGGTATAGAGCCGTCTTACCCAGGCCGCTTTGCGCGGATTCCCGCTTGCCACCCGTCGCAGCAGCTGTGCAATGTTCAGGTCGTGCAGTTGCCCAATCAGTTCACAATCCCATGAGCGGATATCATTCATCGTACCGACAAACAGTCGGTTCACATTCACGTTATCCACTCGGATGCGCTCGCTTTCACCCGGCTCGTGATAAGGCTCCACACGCTGGATGCAGCAGCCCGAGATAAGGAATTCTTCCAGTGCACGGCTGTCAAGTTCATCCAGCTCATTGGCTTGAGCGGTTTTACACAGTAACGAATCGCACTTGCTGTCATCAGACTTGATATACTGTGAGCGGAATCGGCCGATGATGGTTTTGACCAGTTGCCTCACCAGGTTCGTCGTGATCGTGTCGCAACCCTGGTTGGCGAAATGCTCACCTTCAGTAACCATGCGGCCATCATGGTCTCTCACCAGGTCACCCCATTGGTCGCCATAGGTGAACCGTTTGTTCCTCAGCCTGGACTGCCGCAATCCCGAGGCATTCATCCATGCCTGGTAGGCCGCATGCAGGACCCGAGTGTGTTGTTCATTGGTTGTCGTTGTTCTCATAATTCTTCTTTATTAAAAAATCTTTTGTCTAAAGGAAGCGTAAACCCCTCTAAACTGCTTGCCCCACGAGCATTCACGCCGCAAAATTACACCCGCCCTTTCCCCACCACCATGTCAAAAAGCAACACTCCCTAAAAAAACAACAACAAATAAAATGAAAACAAGAAACACAAGAAATACAATTTTTGAATAAAACGCGAATTTCGCTAATTTTCACGGATTTAATTAAAAAACATCCGCGTTAATCTGCGTAATCCGCGTTATAATCATTCCGACCGATAAAGTAAAGAAGACAAGAAAGACAACAAGGATAATTCATATATTTGTCTGATAATCAATAAGTTGTATTTCTTGTTTTTAAATTTTTGGCACCTGGATAGCATAGTATTTATTGTACTTATTGTTTTCCTTTTATTATTGTTGTGGCGATTTTGTTGTATCTTTGTTCCCAGTTTATTAGAATATGTTATGATGGAAGATTTTGCTGCAACACTGTTGACCGACCTGCACCACTTCCTCCTCGACCGTCAGGCCGTGGACGAGCGTTGGCCCGAGTGCCCCGATGTGGAGGAGAAGTGGCCCGTCATTGCCGAGGCCTACTTGCCCGACGGCGCCCGAGAGTTTGCCAATTACCCCGTCGCATCCATGGGCTGGATGATGTTTGTCTCGATGGCCGTTACCAAGTTCTGGGACGAGGACTGGGAGAAATACAGTCAGGTGGAGAACCTCTACCTGATGTTACGAGACAAGCGAGGCTACGACAACCTCGACGAATATATCCTTGACGAGGTGCTCGACCTGCATGGAGATGCCGCCGAACAGACGCAGAACCTCGTGGGCGACTGTGCCGAGCGAGTCAAGCGAGCCCTCTACCATCAGGACATCGAGCCAGGCACAGCCGATGCTTTCAAGGCCTATGTCGCTTGTCTCCAGGTCATGTACCAGGCCGGCATCGCCGTCCAACTCAAGTCCATGGGCTACCACATGACTCCTGCATGATGCTCGCTGCGCGAGCAGTTTAGAGTTTAGTGGTTAGGGTTTAGAGAGGCATCCGCCTCCATTATACAAACGACCAGTGCCAAGCGGTATAAAAACTAAAACATATCGTCGAGTTTAATTTTTTTAAAAAAATTTTTGTTTAATTTGGCTTCGCCGACCTAAAGGTTCTCGGCCGCCAGGCCGATTAAAGTTACAGGCGCGAATTATGACACACCGTCAGTATCAGGCGATAGTAATCGTACTAAAAACTTACAACTTACAACTTAAAACTAAAAAACCTACAACTTAAAACTAAATAGAATCATGACCGTCCTACTAATCAACGGATCGCCCCATGAGCGGGGCAACACCTATCAAGCCCTCAACGAGGCCGCCCAGGCCCTCAACGAGCAAGGCATCGAGACCGATATCGTGTGGATCGGCACCAAGCCCCTGCGCGGTTGCATCGCCTGTGGCACTTGTGCCGTCAAGGGCAATGGCCATTGTGTCTTCAACGACGACCTGTGCAATATGGTCATCGACAAGATGAACGCTGCCGACGGACTCATCGTCGGCTCACCCGTCTATTATGGCACACCCACGGGCAATATACTCAATCTGGTTCACCGTATGCTCTTTGCAGGTGCCCAGGTCCAGGGCAAACCCGCTGCCGCTGTCGCCATCTGCCGTCGAGGCGGTGCCACTGCTGCCTTCCAGACTTTGCAGATGCCTTTTCAGATGGTCAACATGCCGCTGGCCACTTCGCAGTACTGGAACATCGCCTATGGCCGCGAACCAGGTGAGGCCGCTCAGGATGCCGAGGGAATGCAGACCATGCGCACCATGGCCCGTAACATGGCCTGGATGATCAAGCAGTTCAAGTCAGGCAACACACCCCCGCCCGAACTCGAACCCTGGCAAGGAACCCATTTCATCCGATAGCGATATGATTGCCGACAATGACCCCATGGGACATGCCATCGCCGACTACCATGCCACAGGCAAGGCGGCACGGCTACGCGTGTTCTCGCCCATGTTCGACGAGGACGAGATACCCGTCAAGACCCTTTTCCGTCCCCTCGACGAGATGCCTGCCATTGAGCAGGATGCCCTCAAAGCCTGTCGCGGCAGCATCCTCGACGTCGGAGCTGGAGCGGGCTGCCATTCCCTGGCCTTGCAGGCGATGGGTCAGCAAGTCACCGCCATCGACATCTCGCCCCTGGCTGTCGCCACCATGCGCGAGCGTGGCGTGAACGACGCGCGTGAGCAGGACTTTTTCACCCTCGACGGCCGATTTGACACCATCCTCATGCTCATGAACGGCATTGGCATCGTGGGTTCTCTGTCACGCATGGACGCCTTCTTCGATCAGGTGGACAAGCTGTTGGCTCCAGGCGGGCAACTGCTGTGCGACTCCAGCGACATCTGCTATATCTATGAGGACGAGGACGGCTTCATCGACTTGACCGCTGTAGATGGTTACTACGGCGAAGTGACTTACCGGATGCAATACAAAAAGATAAAAGGCGAGTCATTCCCCTGGCTGTTTGTCGATGCCGAAACCCTTGCCGAGCACGCCAGGCGCCACGCCTTCAAGGCCGACATCATCGCCCGTGGCCCCCACTACGACTACCTCGCCCGCATCACCCGCCGCTAACCTCTATCCATCGCAATTTCTCGACCTCCAGGCCAATCACACTTACAGTCGCCATCCAAACGATTGGTGTCAGGCGATACTAACCATACTTAAAACTTAAAACTTAAAACTAAAAACTAAAAACTCACAACTCACGATGGCACGGTTTTTGCATGATGAACATTGTTAATCGTTGCAAAATCATCAAAAAGTTGATTAATTGATACAATATTCGCAACCATTGACTCATTATTATAGAAAAAGTAGTACTTTTGTACTCAATTTGGACGAAAAAAGTAAAAAATAAGCACAATGAAGTCAGACAGCGTAGTTATCATTCCTACTTACAACGAGAAGGAAAACATCCAGGCAATCATTAATGCCGTGCTCAATATCACCGAGCACCAGTTTGATGTGCTTATTGTCGATGACAATTCGCCCGACGGAACCGGTGCCATTGTGGACGCCATGATTGCCCAGCGCCCCGAACGCATCAACATCCTCAAGCGTGCAGGCAAGCAGGGACTTGGAACGGCCTATATCGCCGGATTCAAGTGGGCGCTTGACCATGGCTATGAGTACATCATCGAGATGGACGCCGATTTCTCACATCCCGTTGACAAGTTGCCCGAGTTGCAGGCCACCAGCGCCACGAGTGGCGCTGATGTGTCGGTGGGTTCAAGATACCTGACTGGCGTCAATGTCGTCAATTGGCCGATGGGTAGAATGCTCATGAGCTACTTCGCATCGGCCTATGTCCGCTTGATTACCGGTATGCAGGTGCGTGACGCCACGGCCGGATATGTGTGCTATCGTCGAGAGGTGCTACAGTCCATCAATCTCGATGCCATCGAGTTCAAGGGCTATGCGTTCCAGATCGAGATGAAGTTCACGGCCTATCGCATGGGCTTCAAAATCAAGGAAGTGCCCATCGTCTTTATCAACCGTGTGCTGGGTACCAGCAAGATGAACAGCAGCATCTTCTTCGAGGCCCTTTGGGGCGTGATTAAGCTGCGCTGGGATTCCATCTTCAACAAGCAGCGATTTGCACGTCGCCCCTTGCCCAAGCAGATCACTGCTTGAAAAATGAAATGACGCCTGTTTTGGTCCTTCCCGCCAGGGAAATCAAAGCAGGTGTTTCTTTTGGCATGGTTTTTGTAACATGCCGTTCTGTTATCAATTCTCAAGGTTGAGTTTTCACTGATGGTTAAACGCAGACACAATACAGGACTGACTGGCGAGCAAGTGATTGCGAGCCGGGCTCAATATGGCTCCAATGTGCTCACGCCACCCGAGCGTGAACCCTTATGGAAGCAGTTTCTCGAAAAATTCAATGACCCCCTCATCAAGATTCTTCTTGTAGCATTGGCATTATCTGTTGGATTGTCAATCTACGAGTTTGTGGTCTTGAAGATGGGCTTCAGCATTTTCTTTGAACCCCTCGGCATTTTTATCGCCATCGTTCTGGCCACCCTGGTCGGATTCCTCGTCGAGGTCAACGCCAACAAGAAATTCCGCTTGCTCAACCAGACCGACGACCATGTCAAGGTCAAGGTCATGCGCGACGGCCACATTACCCAGGTACCACGTTGTGACATCGTGGTGGGTGACATCGTGATTCTTGAAACCGGTGAGAAAATCCCTGCCGACGGCACAGTCATCGACAGTTTTAACCTCAGGGTGGATGAGAGTTCGTTCACTGGAGAACCGTCGGCCTGGAAAACGCATGAGCAGACGACAACCGACCACGAAACCACCTATCCCGTCAACATGCTGTTAAGGGCCAGCACCGTGATCGAGGGCAGCGCCACCATGCGTGTCGATGGTGTGGGCGACAAGACCGAGTATGGCAAGGTATATAGGGATTCCCAGATTGACAATAACATCAAGACCCCGCTCACCCAGCAGCTCGACCGACTGGGACGGACCATCGCCCGCGGCAGCTACGTCATGGCTGGCCTGCTCGTGTTGGGTCGTCTCATCGAGTATTTTGTAGCGGGCAGTGAGGGTCTCGTTGCCGATGCTCAGTACTTGATCGAGACGGTGATGCTTGCTGTCACGCTGATTGTGGTCTCGGTGCCCGAGGGTCTTCCCATGAGTGTCACCTTGTCGCTGGCGCTCAGTATGCGCAAGATGTTGAAACATAACAACCTCGTGCGCCGCATGCATGCCTGCGAGACGATGGGAGCCACCACGGTCATCTGTACCGACAAGACGGGTACGCTCACCCAAAACAAGATGCAGATCTATCGCGCCCATTTCTATGGCTTGACCGATGAGGAAAAACTCGCCGACGACGAGATGAGCGACATCGTGAAGGCCAGCATTGCCTGCAACAGCACGGCTTTTCTTGACGATAGCGACCCCTCTAACATCATCGCCCTGGGCAATCCCACTGAGGGCGCCCTCTTGCTGTGGCTGCATGATGCAGGTGTTGACTATATGGCCATGCGCGACAACAACGAGGTCTTGGCCCAGATGCCGTTCTCGACCATGACCAAGTTCATGGCAACCGTCATCGATGCTTCCGAGGGCAAGCGGCTGTTACTGCTCAAGGGCGCTCCCGAGATTGTGATGCGCTTGTGTGACAAGACCTCTGCGGGTGTTCCGTTCCAGCAGGTGCAGGATGAACTCACCAGTTACCAGTCCAAGGCGATGCGCACCCTGGCCTTCGCTTATGCCGAACTCGCCGATGGTGATAATCCCGACAAGATACTGCATGGTCTGGCCAGTGGTAATGGCCCGTCGCTCACGTTGCTGGGTATTGTGGCCATCAGCGACCCCGTTCGCCTCGATGTCCCGGCTGCCATCCAGGATTGCCGCAATGCGGGCGTGAAAGTCAAGATCGTCACTGGCGATACGGGTGGCACTGCGCGTGAAATCGGCCGCCAGGTGGGCTTGTGGACCGAAGACGATACCGATGATGCCATTATCAATGGCCCCGACTTTGCCGCATTGGATGATGATGAGGCGGCCAAGCGTGCCGCACGCATCAAGATCATGGCTCGTGCCCGCCCCGACGACAAGGCACGCCTCGTGAAATTGTTGCAGCAGCAGGGCGAAGTGGTCGCTGTCACCGGTGATGGCACCAACGATGCCCCTGCCCTGAATGCCGCTCAGGTGGGCCTGTCGATGGGTGATGGCACTGCGGTGGCCAAGGAGGCCAGCGACATTACTATCCTGGACAATTCCTTCATGAGCATCAACAAGGCGGTTCTATGGGGACGTTCGTTATATAGTAATATTCAACGTTTCATCCTCTTCCAGCTGGCTGTGAACGTGTGTGCCTGTCTGGTGGTGGCCATCTGCTCGTTTTTCAGCAAGCAGCCGGCTCTGTCGGTAACCCAGATGTTGTGGGTGAACCTGATTATGGATACTTTTGCCGCTCTGGCCTTGGCTTCTCTGCCACCCAACAGTGTCTTGATGAAGCAAAAGCCCCGCGATTCACGTGCCAGTATCATCACGCCCGTGATGATGAAGTTCATCATGCTCTCGGGCACCATCTTTGCGGTCCTCATGATCGGCTTGTATTATTATTTCGTGCGTGAGGCCAATGGCGGACCGGTGTTCGTGCGTGGCGTCAACCCCAACATCAACGCTCATGAGATGGGCATTTTCTTCAGCGTCTTTGTCTTCCTTCAGTTCTGGAATATGCTCAACGCCAGGTCGTTTGCCACAGGCAAGTGGGCGTTCAACAACATGGAGGACAGCAAGGTGTTCTGGATGGTGGCCGTCGTGGTCTTTGTGGGGCAGATAGTGCTCGTGCAATGCTTCTCACCCCTGTTTGACTGCGCTCCGCTCGATTTCAAGACTTGGCTGTGGATTATCTTGGGAACTTCGCCCGTTTTCTTGTTGGGACAGGCCGCCAGGAAGGTTTATAACCAGTGATTAAGCAAAAAAATGTCAATTCCTTTTGTTGATTCGATTTTTTACTTTTACTTTGCTCGTTAATACTGATTGATTTCAAACAAAACTAACATAAATATTGATATAAATTTTATTTTATTATGAAAAAGCATTTACTTTCATCCTTAGTTATGATCTGTGCTTGCTGCGGCGTTGCCAATGCCAATTCAAGTATTGAAGTGACCGCCGTGAACGTGAATCAGCCTGCAAACGACACCTTGCTCTTTGCTTTGCCCGTGGACGTGAACGTTTATCAGGACATCCAGAACTATCCTGATGCTGATCCCGGCTCACGCATGATGAAGTTCCAGCCCGAATATCTCGTGACCGCTCAGGACTTTACGATGGGTGATACCAACCTGGGTACTGCCACTCTGCCTGCCAACGCCAAGGTGATTGGTCTTGGTCTTGACGGATACGATGTGGCCAGCGACATGACTTCACACGGCATCTTCCTTGAGGTGACCGCATGGTGCCGCAACGTCCCCGCTGACAAGTTATCGCTTGATCATCTCGACCTTTTCGACGGTTATGCCTCTAACTATCCCGAGGGTGAGCTGTTCACCGACACTGTTGCCAATCGCGGCTACAGGAACCATCCGGGCTATATCTGCACCTTCGATCCCGAGGCCAATGCCGAGAATCCTGGTTCTATCGTGGATATCCCCTTCGATAACCCCGACGAGAATGGCATTTTCACCCCCTTCTGGTACAAGGGCGAGAACATCTACCTCACCCTGTGGATGTGCAACTGGGACGATGTTCACATGAAGTATCGCTACATGGCATTTGACAATGCCGAGGCACGTATGGCCAGCCTTATGCGTTCTAGCAACTACTGCTTCAACAACGACACCTATGACGTGATTGCCGACTACTTCGGAACCCAGCTCATGTATGAGTTGCCTGACCATCGCCTGCCCGCATTCCGCACGCCGTATTATACCAACGATATCCGCGTGACGGTTAACCGCGAGGCCGACATCGAGCTGAAGGATGCCAATGGCAACGTGGTCGCTCCCGCCGAGGACGGCAACTACTACAGCCTGGATCACACCCAGACCTACGTCCTCGATGTGGATGGCAGAATGAGTCAGGAAATCACCTTCGACAACATCACCTCCGATATTGATGTGAATATCGTTAAGACGGTTTCGGCTGTTGAAGAACTGGATGCCAACAAGACCGTTGCCGGTGTTGTTTACTACAACCTGGCAGGTCAGCAGAGCGCTCAGCCCGTTAGCGGTGTGAACATCATTGTGACCACCTACAGTGACGGCAGCACCACCACCGCCAAGGTTATTAAGTAAGCACAATCATCCGTCTGACTTTCAAGCTCCGCAACATTTAAAAGAACTTTCCAGGAGTCGCCACCCCAATCATGGGTCTGGCGATTCCTGTTTTTATGGCTCATGCTCATTAAGACTGAGAAAGATTTGGATTTAATCTTTGAGAATACTAACTTTGCACTTAATAAATTCAAAACAATAATAATTAATGGCACGGATTTACTATATCTTTATCTTGCTCGTGATGACGCTATGGGCTGGAGCTGCTGCGGCTCAACCGGCGGCGGACATCAGGCAGCCGATCAGTGTGGCGGGCCAGGTGATAGACGAGAACGGGGATCCCGTTATCGGGGCGACCGTGAGCGTCAAGGGCACCAATGTGAATGCCGTCACCGACTTTGAAGGCCGGTTTACAATCACTACGTCCCAGGGTTCTACCTTGACAGTGAGTTATGTGGGTTACGGTACCCAGGAGATGCAAGTCAATGGCAACACCTTGACAGTCAACTTGAAACAGGACGCACAGGTGCTTAATGAGGTTGTGGTGACCGCACTCGGTATCAAGAAGGAGGCCAAATCGTTGTCTTACAATGTACAACAGGTTAACGGTGACGCCTTGATGAGGGTGCAGGACGCCAACTTCGTCAACTCGCTGGCGGGCAAAGTGGCTGGTGTGACCATCAATGCCAGTGCAACAGGTGCAGGTGGCAGCAGTCGCGTTGTCATGCGTGGCGCCAAGTCGATTAATGGCAATAACAATGTGCTCTATGTCGTGGATGGTATCCCCATGCAGAACCTCTCCAGCGAACAGCCCGAGGGCATCTTTGCCGGAGCAGGCCAGACGGGTGATGCAACCAGCAACATCAATCCTGACGATATCGAGAGCATCAGCGCTCTGACGGGTCCCTCGGCGGCAGCCCTTTATGGTGCCAACGCCGCTAATGGTGTAATTCTCATCAATACCAAACGCGGCCGTGCGGGTAGGGTGGATGTGACCTATAATGGCAGCTTCCAGTTCTCCAAGCCATTTGTCTTGCCCCGATTCCAAAACCAGTATGGGCCGAGCGAGCCGGGCAGCTACTTCAGCTGGGGAGAGAAACTGGCAACTCCCGGCAATTACCGTCCTGCCGATTTCTTCCAGACAGGCACCAACATCGCCAACTCGGTGAGCCTGAGCACAGGTACCGACAAGAATCAGACCTATCTGTCGCTCGGGGCCACTAACGCCCAAGGCATCATCCACAGCAACAATTACGACCGCTACAACGTGAGCGTGCGCAATACCACCAGCTTCCTCGACAACCGCATGACCCTCGACCTGGCTTACATGCTTGCGGCAGTCAAGGAGCAAAACATGATCAGTCAGGGTCAGTACCACAATCCGCTGGTTCCTGTCTATCTGTTCCCCGCGGGGGACGACTTCTCCAAGTTGGGCTACTACGAGCGTTACGACACGGGCCGCAACTTCCCCGTGCAGTACTGGCCCTACAACTACGACATCTCGATGGAGAACCCCTATTGGGAGACCGAACGCGAGCGTTTCATCAATCACAAGGAGCGCCACCAGGCGACCATATCGCTCAACTGGCGCATCACCCCGTGGCTCGATATCACGGGCCGTGTGAAGTATGACAAGAGCAGCGACAAGTACGAGGAAAAATTCTTCGCCTCGACCAACACGCTCTATGCCTCCAAATATGGCCACTACGGCCTGCGCAACGTGAGCAACCGCCAGCTGTATGCCGAGGCCTTCGCCAAGTTCAACAAATACTTTTACATTGCTGATGGCCACTTGAGTTTGAATGCTGTGCTGGGCACGAGTTTTGACCAGCGCGACAACAGCATCGAGGGCTTCAGCGGCCACTTGAAGGGTACTGCCAACAAGTTCACCTTGGCCAACGTGGAGACTTCCAACTCGACTTTCAAGCCCGTGCAGAGCGGCTACCGCACCCAGTTGCAGAGCGTGTATGCCACTGCTCAAGTGGGAGGCCAAAGTTTTATTTATCTTGATGTTACTGCCCGCAACGACTGGTCGAGCAAACTCGAGAAGAGTTATTTCTATTGGTCAGCTGGCCTTTCATGTGTATGGACCGACGCGTTGAAAGAGTTGGGTATAGAATGTGATTGGCTCAACTACTTCAAGACCCGCATTGGCTACTCCCAGGTGGGTAACGAGCCGGGCGAGCCTTTCCTGACGCGTGAGACCTATGCCATCAACCCCTCGACCGGCCTTGCCGAGACCTCAACGCGGATGCTTACCGACCTCAAACCCGAGCGCACCAATTCGCAGGAAGCCGGTATCGACCTGTATATGTTCCGTAACCGCCTGCGCATGAATATGACTCTTTACAAGTCCAGCACGCGCAACCAATTCTTCTATCCCACGCTGCCCGCTTCGTCGGGTTATACCAGTGCGGTGGTCAATGGCGGACGTGTGGATAACGAGGGCGTTGAACTCACTGCGCGTTATACCCAGCCCCTAGGCCCAGTGACCTGGGAAACTTATTTGACCTGGACACTTAATCAAAACAAGGTGAAGGAGCTGCTCAAGAATTGGCGCAATCCCATCGACGGCGAGATTTACAACCTTGACGAACTCTACATGGGCGGCACCTCGGGCTACCAGATTCGCCTGACTGAGGGCGGCACGTTGAGTGATGTGTATGTTTCAACGCTCAAGACCGATGAGCATGGCGCCATATACGTCAATCCCGAGCGCCAGAGCGTCGAGGCCAATCCCAACAATAATGCTTATTACATCTATGCTGGCCAAGCCGCTCCCAAGTACAACCTGTCGTGGGGCAACTCGATCAATTTCAAGGGTGTGACCCTGTCTGCCCTGTTTGCCTACCGCTATGGCGGCATCGTCGTGAGCGAGACCCAGGCCATTCTGGATTACTATGGCGCTTCACAAGCCACACAGGATGCCCGCAACGATGGCGGTGTGGTCATCAATGGCAAGAAAATCAATGCCCAGGGCTATTACCAGACCGTGGGCAATCCCAATGGCACGGTCGATTCACGCTATGTTTACAGCGCGACCAACCTCAGGCTGGCCGAGTTGAGCCTGAGCTATGACGTGCCCGTCACACGATGGGTGAAGTGGATCAAGGGCTTGAATGTGTCCTTTGTCGCCCACAATCTGTGCATGCTCTACAACAAGGCGCCCTACGATCCCGAGGCGACCTCCAACACGGGTACCTATTATCAGGGCATCGACTACTTCATGCAGCCCAGCCTGCGGTCGATGGGATTTAACGTGAAACTCAAATTCTGACATGGCTATGAAGATAAGAATATGGATATATTTGGGTATGGCGTTGGTGATGGCTACCGCCTGTACCAAATCGTTTGATGATATCAACACCAATCAGCACCAGTTGACTGACGAGGAACTCGCCAACGATTACCAGAACGTGGGTGCCTTCTTCTCCCAGATGGTGAACCGTGTCGTCCTTTTTGATGATGGATCTGGAAACTGCCTGTCATCAGATTATCAGGTAGCGCAGGGCTTGAGCGCTGACCCGTTCTCGGGATATCTTGCCTTGACGGGCACTTGGCGCAATGGTGTACACAATGGATCCTATAGTTTTGTGAGCGGGTGGTATGACCAGATGTTCACTCGCGCCTTCAGCGAGGTGATGCCTGCTTGGCAGCGCGTGACCCGCGTGGCTGGCGAGATGGGCCAACCGGCTGTGGCTGCATTGGCCACGATTGTCAAGGTCGAGGCTCTGCACCGCGTGACGGATATGTACGGCCCCATTCCTTACATCCATTTCGGCAGTGGTACGCTCGGAACGGCATACGACCGACAGCAGGATGTCTATAAACGCTTCTTTGCTGAACTGGATAGTGCCATCGAAGTGCTCACGCCGTTAGCCGAGTCGGGTGGAACGCTCTTGCCGGATTATGACAATGTCTATGAAGGCAATGTCGTTCGCTGGGTGAAGTTTGCCAACACCCTGCGACTGCGACTGGCCTTGCGAGTGGTATATGCCGACCCTGCTTTGGCACAGCAGGAGGCTGAAAAATCTGCGGCTTGTTCTTTAGGGTTTATTGAGACGCCTGCCGAGCGTGCCCAACTTCTGCACGGCCGCTTGACCTACTTCCATCCGAACTATGACATGGCCTACAACTTCAATGCGGGCGAGGTGCGTATGGGAGCCACGATGGACTGCTACATGAACGGCTACAGCGACCCGCGGCTGGCAGCCTACTTCGTTCCTGCCAGCAACGACAACAAGTATCACGGCGTGCGCCTGGGCGTTCATAACATGAATCCCACGCGCTATGCAGGCGTTTATGTCTCCAACCTGAACATCGACCGGGCCACCACTCCCATTGTGTGGATGACGGCGGCCGAGGGCTTCTTCCTGCGTGCCGAGGCTGCACTGCGGGGATGGAACATGGGTGGAACAGCCAAGGCCTTTTATGAGGCAGGAATCCGTGCTTCGTTCAGCGAGAATGGTGTCACTGGCGAGGATGCCTATATCACCAATTCGTCCTTGAAGCCCACCCGATATGTGGACCGTACCAATGGAGGTAATGCCGCTAGTGCTCCTAGCACAATCACTATTGCATGGGATGACGAGGCCGATTTCGAGACCAATCTGGAGCGCATCATCACCCAGAAGTGGATTGCCATGTACCCCGACGGCTGCGAGGGCTGGGCAGAGTTCCGTCGCACGGGCTACCCCTGCCTGTTGCCTGTTGTGAACAACGACAGCCAGGGACTCATCGACACTGACATTCAGGTGCGCCGCTGTCCCTTCCCTGTGCAGGAGTATAACACCAATGAGGCCGCTGTTCAGGCTGCCATGCAACTGCTTGATGCCGAAGCGCTCGGTGGAGGCCAGGATAATGGCGGCACCCGACTCTGGTGGGATCGTAAGGAATTAGGAATTATGAATCAGTAGTTAGGAATTATGAAATCGTTTAGATATATCACTGCTTCGGCATTACTGGCGTTAGCCTTGGCGGCCTGTGATACAGAGCCGCAGGCCTTGGATCTGCAGCCGTTGAAGCAATACAGCGAGGAGTATTACCAGGCGTTGCGGGATTACAAGGCAAGCCAGCACGAGATTTGCTACGTTTATTACGCCGACTGGGCACCTATCGAGGGCGCAAGCGGATACAAGGACCCCGCCTCGTGGGGTGAGCGCATCATCGGACTGCCCGACAGCATCGACATTGTCAACCTGTGGATGGGTATCCCGACGCCTGAAACCCATCCCGTCGCCTATCAGGATATGATTGAGACACGTGAGAAGAAAGGTACACGCTTTGTCTTCCATGCCGACGCGTCAAACTATAACCACAAATTCACGATCGGCGGTATCACCTACGACCTTTCTGGCGACCGCAGCGAGGAAGCCATCCGTGCCTATGCTCGCTGGGTCTGCGACACGGTCGTTGAGACAGGTCTCGATGGTGCCGACTTTGACTACGAGGGATGGAGTGGCCAGCACTTGACCTGGGCCATCGAGGAGTGTGACAAGGTCTTCGGTCCCAATGGCACGCACCCCGACAAACTGGTCATTGTGGACTACTTCTCAGTCTCTCCTCCGGTGGCCTGTGACCCCTATGTGGACTACTATGTCAAGCAGGCCTATAGCCAGCAGGGCGCTGGGGTAGGGGCAATGGGTCATCCCGATGAGAAGACGGTCTATTGCGAGTCCTTTGGCCAAAAGCCTACGGGTGGCGAAATCTTCAACTATGCCGCTTGGGAGCCAGCCACCGGTCACAAGGGCGGCTGCGGTGCCTACTACGTGGAGCGCAACTACTACAACACGAGCGATGGCGTCCCCTATGGTGCCATCCGACGTGCTATCCAGATTATGAACCCCGCCAAAAAACAATAAACGATGAAAAAATCTTTATTCAACATAGTGTTGTTGTTAGCCATGGGTCTGCTGTGGACGGCCTGTGACAGTGAGGGTGACAAGTTCGACTATGGCAAGGTGGGACTGCTTATCTCTGGTACGGAGCAGATGCCCGTGCAACGCTTCACCGTTGACGAACTGCCTGCAGCTTATGCCGTTACGGTAAAGGCTACCCGCCGCACGTCGTCAGAAGTCACCATGCGTCTTGCCATCGATACGGCGCTGGTGAGGGCCTATAACGCCAAGCACGGAACGGCCTATTATCCTGTCCCGGCCTCCAGCGTCACACTCGAGAACAGCGAGGTGACCATTAAGCAAGGCGAAGCCCTGTCTTCTGCTGCTCAGGTCAAAGTCATCAACACCGATGGTTACATCGAGGGTGCCACCTATGTCATTCCCGTAACCATCGTTCAGGTCGAGGGTAACGGCGGTGAGGTCATCGAGAGTTCCCGCACGATATTCTTACAGATTTCCCGCATCATCTCTTTCTATTCGCTGGAGAATAATCAGAATGCCTCCTCCAACTACATCTTCCCCGATGACAAGATGGTCAACCTCACCAACTACACCATCGAGTTCAAGGTCTATTCCTACAGATTTGGCAACGTGGGCAACATCAAGCGTGTCCTTGCCATCGAGGGCAAGAACGAGGAGGAAGCCAACATGTTCCGATTCGGTGAGAATGGCTCGGCTGGAGGCGACATCCTACAGTGGGTATTGCCTGGCGGACGTTGTTTCTCCAATACTCATTTCAAGACCAATCGTTGGTATCTCGTCTCTTGCACTTACGATGGCGCGACCTTCAAGATGTATGTCGATGGAGTAGAGGACGCTCAGGCATCCGGGACAGGCAAGGCGACACCGTTCCAGCGATTTGAGTTGGGCATGTCGTGGGGCAATTACCGCAGCAGCCAGTTCTTCCAGGGTAGGTTATGCGAGGTGCGCGTGTGGAATCGTGCGCTTTCGGCCAGCGAGATTGCAATGGGTTTTGCTGGCGTCAACGCCCATAGCGACGGCCTTGTAGCCTACTGGAAGATGAACGAGGGTGAGGGCCATATTTTCCATGATGCTACGGGCCATGGATACGACATGGACTGGACCGACACGTGGCGTGACGACCGCGAGAACGGCGTCCTTGTTGCCCATGACTACAGCCAGTACATCAAGTGGGTTAAGGACGATAACAACAAGGTTGCCCAATAACAATAAGAAATAAGTACGGCCAAGGGGGGCTAAAAACTAAAAGTTTTTACTACCTTTGCCTAGTTATTGATTAAAATGGAATTACCTTTGCCGAATAAAATGATTGACTATGCAGATTTATAAATTCAATACCATATTGAGACCCGTTCTGTGGGGAGGCAGCAAAGTCTTGGAATTCAAGCATCTGCCTGCGAGTAAAGAGCCTATCGGCGAGAGTTGGGAACTGTCGGCCATGCCTGGCCGGGAGTCGGTGGTGGCTCAAGGCGAAGAGACGGGCATGACCCTCTCTCAGCTCGTTCGGCACTATGGCGCCCAACTTGTGGGAAAGGATGTCAATCGCCGTTATGGTGACCGCTTCCCCCTGCTCATCAAGTTTATCGACGCCCATCGTGACCTGTCTATTCAGGTGCACCCCGACGATAAGATGGCTCGCAAGCGGCATGGTTGCCCCGGCAAGAATGAGATGTGGTACATCCTCAGTGCCGATGAGCATTCCTTGATTCGAGCAGGTTTCAACCGTCAGTTGTCTCCCGATGAATTTGACAGTCGAATGAAGGATGGCTCAATTGTAGATGTCGTGAATGCCACTACTTCAAGACCTGGGGACGTGTTCTACCTGCGTGCTGGTCAGATTCACAACATCGGTGCCGGCAATTTCCTCGTCGAGATTCAGCAGTCCAGCGATATCACCTACCGAGTGTGGGACTACAACCGGCGCGATGCCGACGGCAACCTGCGCCCGCTTCATATCCAGGAAGCCCGCGAGGCACTCGACTTTTCACCACGAGTGGATAGGGTGCTTGAACGCCCCAGCCTGGGTCCTGGCATGACTGGACTGGTAAGTTGTCCCGAGTTTGTCGTGCGTCATCTGGTGTTTGATGGCGATTATACTTTAGAGAATCCAGGTTGTCACACGTTTGTGGCAATGATCTGCATTCAGGGTGAGGCGACCCTGCAGGCGCAGGGAATGAAACCCGTCACCGTGCGTCAAGGCGAGACCGTTCTGGTTCCGGCCATTGCCGATAAGGTGGAGATGAACGGAGCGGCACAAATGCTGCTGGCCTCAATGCCCGAAGAAGAAAATAAACAACCGTAACAGAATATGAAAAAGAAATGGATTATTGCCGC
The DNA here is from genome assembly GCA_947302275.1 of uncultured Prevotellaceae bacterium. Lineage (GTDB taxonomy): Bacteria > Bacteroidota > Bacteroidia > Bacteroidales > Muribaculaceae > Sodaliphilus. The sequence goes on along the minus strand of CAMYUW010000001.1, from coordinate 115,386 downwards.
CTTGGCCGCACTGCTTGTTATTCTCGGGGCTTGTACTGTTCCATACCTCCTGATTGGAGCACCTGCCGAAGGCCTGGTCAAGGTGCGAAAGGGTAGTACCATCGACATGATCAGCGACAGTGTGCAGGCCAATGTGGACGTTACTTTTGGTAAACGTGTAGCTACGATGATGAAACTGATGGGTGCCAAGGTCGAGAACCGTGAGGGCGCTTTCCGCATCACTCAAGGCATGTCGCCCTTTACCGCTGCCCGCCGTATCAAGAACGGTGTTCAGGATGGCATTCGCTTCACCTTCAACAACGTGCGCACGCTCGATGAGTGGACCCAGCGATGGGGCGATACCTTCATGGATGGCCCAGATGGGATGCGCAAGGCTTTGAAAGATAGCGCTGTTTGCGCCAAGTACGGTAAGACCCCACAGACCATCGCATGCCTGTTGATGCCCGATACCTACGAGTTCTATTGGACGATTTCGCCCGAGAAGATGCTCGACCGCATGTTTGACTACTATAACGATTTCTGGACAAGTGAGCGCAAGGCCAAGGCTGAGCGCCTCGGACTCACCCCCGATGAGGTGGCTACCATCGCATCGATTGTCGAGGAAGAGACCAGCAAGGCCGACGAACGCGGCAAGGTGGCTCGCCTCTACCTCAACCGTTACCAGCAGGGCATGCGACTCCAGGCCGACCCCACCGTCAAATTTGCAATCGGCGACTTCTCCATCAAGCGCATTACGGTCCCTATGACCCAGATCAACTCGCCATACAACACCTACCGTGTGAACGGCTTGCCTCCCGGTCCCATCCGTCTGCCTGAGAAATCGACCATCGACGCAGTGCTCGATGCCCCGCAGCACGACTACCTCTATATGTGTGCTCGTGCTGACTTCAGCGGTTATCACGACTTTACCCGTGACTACGCCAGCCATCTTGACAATGCACACCGCTACCAAGCGGCACTCAACTCCCGAGGCATCAAGTAGATAAATTGTTAATCTGTGCCGTAACTCTGTTACGGCCATCAATAGATTCAAGAAATATGGAAAATGAAGAGAAAATAGTTGTCCTTGAGAAGTATCCTAATGCAATCGAGGCAAACATCGTCAAGGGTGCTCTTGAAGCCAGCGGAATCCCCGCAGGAGTAATCGTTGACAGCACAGCCAATGCCATTTGGATGGCTCCCGTCAGGGTCGTCGTCTTTGAACGTGACCTTGAATTGGCCAAGAAGGTCATCAGCGAGACCGAAGAGATTGAATCTGATACAAACGAGGACTGATATACTAAAAATGGGATTTTCTCGTTATTATATCAAATAATAAAGAGAGAAACGACATGACAACCTATTTGCGTCACCTCATATTGATGGCCATGGGTGCTGTGGCTTTGTTTGCCATGGCAGATGATGGCCCTAAAACCACGGCCTATAATTTTCTCAGTGTCCCCTCGTCAAGCCATGTCTATGGCTTGGGCGGGCACAACCTCACCATCATTGACGATGATATCAACCTGGTTGAGCAGAACCCCGCGCTTCTGGGCCCCGAGTTCGACCATCAGGTGGGAATCAACTACATGCGCTACATCGGTGAGACCAATTTCGCCGGACTGCGTTACGGCCAGGGCGTCAGCGAGCATGGTGCCGTTGCTGTGGGCATCCAGTACTTTGGCTACGGCAAAATCCAGGGAGCTGCTGTCGATGGCACCCCAACGGGCACTTTCAGCGCCAGCGACATAGCATTCAGCCTGACCTATAGCCACGACATCAGTGAACGGTTTCGTGGCGGTATAACATTGAAATACCTCTATTCCAAATATGAGGAATACAGCGCTGGAGCCGTCGCTGCCGACTTGGGTATCAACTACTACGATCCTGATCATGAATTCTCTGCATCGCTGGTGGCCAAGAATCTGGGTGGTCAAGTGAAGAAGTTCAACGACTACAAGGACAATCTGCCTTGGGACATTCAGGTGGGTGTCAGCAAGATGCTGGGTCATGCCCCCATTCGTCTGCACCTCACGGCCTACGAACTTACCCGCTGGAACTCGCCCTACTATAAGATCGAGGATGTGAATAACCCCAACAGTGGACTGATCAAGAAAGACTCTTTCGGCAGCAACCTCTTGCGACACCTCGTCTTTGCAGCCGATGTGTTGCCCACCGACAACATCTATCTAGGTATCGGTTACAACTACCGCACCCGTACCGACATGGCTACCTACAAGCGCGACTTCATGTCGGGACTGTCAATCGGCGGTGGCTTGAAGGTGAGAGCCTTTGGATTTGGTGCTGCTTTTGCCCGCCCCCACACCGGCGCAACCACTTTCATGTTCAACTTCACCACGTCCATTGGTGAGCTACTGAAGTAAAATTTTTGAGAGACGAAATCTTTCGTCTCTTTTTTGTTGACCAAAATACTAGGATATGAAACAGTTACATGTTCTGTTGGTGAGTCTTCTCATCGCAGTTAATGCCAACGCACAGCGCATTCAAGTCGTGGATACCGATGGGCTGCCCATCGCTGCCGTGTGCGTGACCAACGAGAAAGGTGCCCTCGTGGGCTCGACCGACAACGATGGCTGGCTCGATGATTCCAAAGGCACGAAACATCTATACTTCTCCCATGTGGCTTTCAAGCCGGTGGATGTCAATATTGATACCATTCCCAGCATGACGGTGGTGATGCAGGATGAGAATTTCCAATTGTCCGAATTAGAAGTCAAACCCAAGGAACTGCTCTATGTGCAGACTTATTACCGATGCGTCTATGTCTGTGACGAGGGCCCATTGTACTTCCGTGCTGGCGTAGTGGACAACACCTATGAATTGGCCAAGCAGAAGATTTCGGCCAAAACCCGTAGCGTTTCTAGAGGTAAAGGCATTATACGTTTTCTCCTCAGCACCCTCGTGGGCCACTATATCGACAAGTGGGCACGCATCGACACGACCACAAGTTACAAAAAGATTCTAAAAAGAGTAGACAATGGCTCGCTGTTCATTGCCGAGGAGCCATCAGGACGTCGTGTGGTGAGCGACACCATTTCGGTGTTGGGCTATATCGATGATGATATGATGGCGGGTCAGCGCACTACCAGCTTTGACATTTGGACTTATGACGATCACATCGAGGCGACAAATGCCGCGGCCAAGGCTGCCAGGACTGGCAAGATGCCAAAACAGAAAAAGAAAGAATATACAACCAACCATGGCTATTTTGAGCTTTATAACATCAACGAGAACGGACAGTCACGCATCGACGACCTGGTGATGAAACAGATTCTCGTGTCGGGACATTTCGAGAGGACTGATCAAGACTATGTCATTTTGCTGGAGACTTTCACCATCGGCCGCGATTACATAGACAAGAAAGAGTTCAAGCAGACACGCAAGGAGAATGAGGTTGAGATGGACATCAACGAGCTGCGACGACTGGAGCAGGTTCACCACATCCCGCCCTTAGCTCCTAACCTCAAGGCAGCGGTTGATGAACTCTTCAAGAAAGACCTCAACGACTAAGAAAGACTTAGGCAACCCGAACCAGATGAAATAAGGCCCGATTGCCCGAATCATCAGAAAAATGGAGACGCAAAATCCTGCATCTCCATTTTCTGTTGGATTTAATAACTTTACAATAATAATGTGAGTATGGATAAGCCAACATGTTCGTTCAAAGGCAGCAGGGCTAGGTTGCAAGATATTGGATGACAGGCTAATTGCGCAAGCACCGCCGTCATCCCGACTTCAGACGGCAGACTCAACACCTAAACGCGAGTTCTACAAAATATCGATAATTATATACTTGCTAGTTTGAACCTGCACCTCGATATTGCTTTACTAGATGCTAAAAACTGTACCGAACAATCGATTGTGTGGAGAAAAAGACATACTTTTGCAACATCAAACGAGGATACTTTACTCATGAACTGACGGGTTCTAAAAATCTGAGCCCTCTAATACCTCTATTTTAAATGATAGATATTAAAAAGATCATTCATAGCAACATCGGTGCCGCCATGCTCAACCTGCTGGTGGTTTATATAGTTTTCATGCTCTCGCGAGTCGCATTCTTTGTCGAGAATTGGTCCACTTTCATGCCCTACATGTCATGGCCGCTGTTTTGGAGCGAGCTGCGCGGAGGTTTGGCGTTTGACACATCGGCGTTGTTTTATGTCAATAGTCTCTACCTGGTGCTCATGCTGCTGCCGTTGCACCTCAAGGAACGTCCTGCATTTCATCGAGGCCTCAAGTGGCTCTATGTTGTCACCAATGCTGTTGGGGTAGCCAGTAACCTGATTGATTCAGTCTTTTTCCAGTTTACGGGACGCCGCTCGACTATCTCGGTTTTCAGCGAATTTTCGAACGAGGGCAACATAACTTCTATCCTGCTCACGGAGGCACTCAACCACTGGTACCTGGTACTGGTGTTTATAGCCCTAGTGGTGATACTGTGGCGTTGTTACACCCATCCTCGTGTCGATGTTTACCACAGCCGTCGTCAATACTATATTTTGCAGTCCATTGCCTTGCTGGTGATGATTCCGCTGGCCATTAACGGCATCCGCGGCAGCCTCACGTCGGCGCGGCGCCCCATGACCATCAACAACGCTAACGAGTATGTGAACCGTCCCATCGAGGCCAGCGTGGTGCTCAACACGCCGTTCTCGATGATCCGAAGCATCGGCAAGAAACCTTTTGTCTCCCCCGACTATATGTCGCCACAGCAGATGGAGGCGACATACGACCCTGTGCACTGGCATCCTGTGGTGGATTCATTGAGCCATAAGGGCAAGAATGTAGTGATCCTGATTGTCGAGAGCATGGGCAAGGAATACATTGGCGAATTCAACCATGAGCTTGACGGCGGCAAATATCAGGGCTACATGCCTTTCATTGATAGCCTTGTGCCTCGCTCGCTCACCTACAAGTACAGCTACGCTAATGGACGCGTCAGCATGGATGCCATGCCGTCGGTGCTCACCGGCCTGCCCATGATGGTCGAGTCGTTTGTCCTAACTCCCGCCACGCTCAATGACATCCAGGGCTTACCGCGACTGCTCGCCCGAGAGGGCTACAGCAGCACCTTCTTCCACGGTGCACGAAACTTTTCGATGGGCTTCAAAGCCTTTGCCCAAACCATCGGTTATCAGCACTATCTGGGCCTAGACGAGTATTGCCAGAGCGATAAGTATGGCGGTATGAACGACTGGGACGGGGAATGGGCTGTGTGGGATGAGCCCTTCCTCCAATTCATGCTTGACAGCATCAATGAGATGCATGAGCCCTTCCTGGCCACTGCATTTACTGCAACGTCGCATCATCCCTTCAACCTACCGGAGCGCTACAGGGATTCCCTGCCCGAGGAGGGTGGACAGCCCATCCACAAGTGCGTGCGCTACACCGACATGGCATTGAGGAAATTCTTTATGAGGGCCAGCAGGCAACCCTGGTATGAGAACACTATCTTTGTGATTGTAGCCGACCACACCAACCAACGGACCCACGATATTTACAAGACCGACCTGGGTCTGTACAGCATACCCATCATCTTTTTTGTCCCTGACGGCAGCATAGAGCCACGCCTGCGCGATGATGTCATCGCCCAGCAGACCGACATCACTCCCACCTTGCTGCATATGCTGGGTTATGACAAGCCATACCTAGCCTTTGGTGATGACCTGCTGGCCACGCCACCTGCCCAGACGTGGGCATTCAACTACAATGCGGGCATCTATCAGTTCATCAAGGGTGATCTGATGCTGCAGTTTGATGGCACCAAGACCAAGGCCGTTTATCGTTTCAAGACCGATGTCCTGCTCAAGCACAACCTTGTGGGACAACTGCCCGAGCAAGGGGCCATGGAGAAACAACTCAAGGCTATCATCCAACAATACATGTCGCGAATGAACGAGAACCGCCTATTGCCCGACAAATAGGTTACAGACTTAGCATCTCCACACCAACTCACCGCTGCCGTGATAATATGATAATTATTCAGCAGCCACTCATTCTGTAATCTGTACTGACTCCAACCAGAAGTGCTGGATTCAAACAATAGCAAGCGTTACTACTTGGTTATAGGGGTGGGCTCGAGTAAATTAGGCTTCGCCCCAATACCAAAACAACCGGCCACTTGCGCGGTCGGTTGTTCTAAGGCGGAGAGGACAAGATTCGAACTTGCGGTAGAGTTACCCCTACGGCAGTTTAGCAAACTGCTGGTTTCAGCCACTCACCCACCTCTCCGGGAGCTATGCTGAAAGTATTTTCAAATAGCGAGTGCAAAGGTAATGCTTTTTTTTATACCTGCAAGCATTTTTGCAGAAAATCTTCAAAAAAAATATTGTCACTTGACGCAATTGCCTTTTTTCTTGACTTCTAGCTATGGCTATTCCATTTTTTTGTATCTTTGCATCCCGTTAGGGCGGGCTGCATTACCCGTAACCATCATTTAATAGTCAAATCATAATGGCAGACATCACAATCGCGGGCGTTATGCGCGCTGGGGCTTATTCGCCCAACCATATCGGAAACGACACGGCCATCTTCAATCTGGTGGCAGAGCAACTGCGCAAGCGTGGTTGCCAAGTCAATGTTTACAGCGAAGAGCAATTCAACAAGCAGGAAATTACCGAGCCTGTTGTTCTTGCCATGTGCCGTGAACGTGAAAGCATCGCTAAGTTGCAACGTCTTGAGGACGAGGGTAAACTTGTCATTAACTCGGGCTATGGCATTGAGAACTGTACACGTGAGCGCATGACGCGCATCCTCTTGGGCAACGGTATTCCTTATCCCGAGAGCCTTATCGTGAACACCAACGAGAACATCAAGGGCCAGTTGAAGAAGGCTGGCTTTAAGTCCTGTTGGATCAAGCGCGGTGATTTCCATGCTATGCACAAGGAGGACGTGAGTTACGTTCGACATCCCGAAGAAGCTCAGGAGGTGCTGCAGGAGTACTTCTATCGTGGCATCACTCGTGCTGTCATCAATGTGCATCTGGTGGGCGACTTGGTGAAGTTCTATGGCGTCAAGGGTTCTCAATTCTTCTATTGGTTCTATCCCTTTGATGAGGGTCACAGCAAGTATGGCTGGGAAGAGGTGAATGGCCACAGTCAGGGTATCGACATCGACCTCAAGGACCTGAAAGACATCTGCTCCCGCGCAGCCGATGAGTTGAACGTAGTCATCTATGGTGGTGACTGTATCGTCGATCCTGACGGCACTATCCGCATCATCGATTTCAATGACTGGCCCAGTTTTGCGCCCTGCCGCAACGAGTCGGCTCCCCATATTGCCAAGGCTGTCCTTGCACAAGCCAAGGCACATTTGGGCTTATAATCTCAGTTTTTCCCTTTTTGACACACGATTGAAAATTAAGTATCAATGACATTAAAAGAAGAATATCAGGCATCGCTCAAGTCGTCAGACACCGAGGAGTGGTTTGACCTGCACTTTCATCGTCCATTAGGTTTCTTGTGGGCCAAGTTTTTTGCCAAGTTAGGCGTAAGCCCTAACGCGATTACCATCGCCAGCATCTTCATGGGTGTTGCCGGTGGCATCATGTTGTATTTCCACCAGCCCCATCTTGCTTGGCTCAATTGGGTGGGAATGCTGCTTATCACTTGGGCCGATACCTTTGATAGTGCTGACGGTCAGTTGGCGCGTCTCACCCAGCAGTATTCACGCATGGGACGTATCCTTGACGGTGTTAGCGGTGATTTCTGGTTCGCTGCCATTAGCTTTGCATTGGTATTCAGGGAATTGGACTTTGGTGACAGCCTGTTAGGTGACTATTTCTATAATCACGAGTGGCAGATTTGGGCACTTGGTATCGTGTCTGGCTTGAGCCATGCTTTGCAGGCTGCGATGGCCGATTATTATCGCCAGTTCCACCTGTTCTTCCTCAAGGGACAGCAGGGTAGTGAACTTGATAGCACATCCAAACTCAGGGAGCAGTATCGCCAAGTGGATTGGGGTGCATTCTGGAGCAAGGTGCCCTTGTTCTTCTATCTTGGTTATACTGGCAATCAGGAGCGCATGACTCCCAACATGCAGCGCCTGCGTGCAGCTTTGAGTAAACGCTATGGCGAGGATGGCGTGCCTTCTCAGGACTTCCGTGACTACTTCCGCAAACTCAGTCTGCCCTTGATGAAATACACCAATATCCTCACCTTCAATACCCGCATTATTGCCTGCTTTATCGCAGTAATCATCAATATTCCATGGTTGTACTTCGCCTTTGAGATTGTGGTGCTCAACATCCTGTTGATCTACATGATCCTGCGTCATGAGGGCATCTGCAAGAAAGCCTTGAAGTACCTCAATCAGCAATAAAACCACTAATATACCTTTAACATCATGAGCAAGAAACTAAATCTTTTCGGCTTGATGCTCGCAGCTCTTGTAAGCATACAAGCAGTTGCTGCCATACCCAGCGGCTACTATAACAATGCCCAGGGTAAGAGTGACCAAGCGTTGAAAACGGCTCTTCACAAGATCATCAAGGGTCATACCAAACGTTCCTATGACAACCTTTGGACTGATTTCAAGAAGACCGATTGTAATGGTGATATTATCATTGATCGCTACTCAAACACCCAGTACACATGGCAGGCTGACCAGTGTGGGCAATATAATAGTGTGGGGGATTGTTATAATCGTGAACACTCGATTCCCAACAGTTGGTGGGGTGGTTTGAGCTCAGATACGGCCTATACAGATTTGCATCACATGTTCCCCGTAGACGGATGGGTGAATTCCGAGCGCGGTAACCATCCCTTTGGTGATTGTGCCAACGGGTCCGCTCGTGGAACTGGAAAACTTGGCAGTTGCACATTTAGTGGCTATAATGGCACCGTATTTGAGGTGGCCGACGAGTATAAGGGCGACTTCGCGCGCGTGTACTTTTATTTTGCTACGCGCTACATGATGCGCATGAGCAATTATACCAGTGGAACTGGTAGTGTCGTGTTCACATCCTCGTCCTATCTGGGTCTCACTACTTGGGCCATTAACCAACTGCTGGAATGGCACCGCAATGACCCTGTGAGCACGCTAGAGACCACCCGCAATGATGCCGTCTATGGCATTCAGCGCAATCGTAACCCCTTTGTTGACTACCCCGAACTGGTAGAGTATATCTGGGGTGATATGAAGGGTAATGTATGGACTCCAGGCGGTTCAACTCCGACTCCAACCTTGACGTCTCCCACCAACGGCTCGACCGTGAACGTGGGCACCAATACAGGTAGTGGTGTGTCAAAATCGATTACCGTTAAGGGTTCTAACCTGACAAAGGCGTTGACCGTGAGCGTTTCTGGTACAGGCTTCTCGGTAACTCCGACGACCATCACCGCAACCAATGCTAACAATGGCACAACCGTTACCATAACTTATAATGGTACTGCTACTAATGCTGCTGGCACATTAACCATCACTAGCTCAGAGTTGAGCACAACTACGGTCAACCTTACTGCCAGCTACAACTCAGGAGGCACTGTGGAACCTGGAGACGAGATTATCGAAACCTGGGAGGGCATTTCGACTTACCAGAGTTATTCGACAACATTTATTCAGGGTCATGCATTCAAGTGGAACACTTCTGACGTGGGTATTTGGAGTGGCGATCCACATGCTAATGGAACCCAGAGTGTGCGGTTTGGTAAGACTGCCGCTTCCTATATAGCGATGGCAGAGGATGTCACAGATGGCGCCAGCAAGATATCGTTCTATGCTGCTAACTGGAGTAGCAATGAAGCCACTCCCACAATCCAAGTACAGTACAGTTCCAATGGGGGTAGCACATGGACAACTGTAGGATCTTGCTCGCCCAATACAACTTGGAAGCAGTACAGTTTCGACCTTAATGTGACGGGCAACGTGCGTTTCAAGATTGTTCAGACAGCCGGAGCACGATTGAATATTGATGATATCGCAATCACCACGAATCCCGTGGCTCCTGTTGAACCTAGCATATCCATTAGCGCGATTGCTGCGATTGACGCTGTTCAGGGACAGGAATCTCCGATTGTCTCAGGTACTGTAAGTGCCGATAATAATAGCGAGGCCATCACCTTGACAGTGAGCAATGGCTTCCAGCTGAGTCTGAACAGGCAGAACTGGACATCTTCACTTACCCTTGACCCGAGTGGCGAAGTGTTCTATGTTCGCTTGGCAAGCACCGCTAATCTCGGCTCATTTAACGGCACTATCAGTGCAACAACCAGCCTTGTCAGTGCCTATGCTGATGTGACAGGTCAAGTGCATCCTCGCCGCGGAGATGTGAATAAGGACGGAGCAGTTTCTATCAGCGACGTAACCGTTCTGATTGATTATCTGCTGGGAGGAAGTGTAGAATCATTTGATGAAGATGCAGCCGATGTCAATGAGGATACTCAGATTTCTATCAGTGATGTCACATCGCTCATCGATGTGCTTTTGAGTGGTGAATCATCTGTGCTGACGAATTGTCACTGGGATGCAGTGCCTGCTGTTGGGGGGATCAGCATCGAGAACCCCATGGGTGAATATCTTGAGGTTTTCGATATGGATGCCAATGTCGTTGCCACTTGCAATGAATCTAGCAACAGCACTATTCAGTTGCCATCAGGTATCTATATGGTGACAAGTGATTCCATTTCCCGCAAGGTCGTAGTCAAGTAAGACTACTGTTCAGATCATATTAAAACGAAGAGTCCCTCATTTCGATGGGACTCTTCGTTTTAATATATGTGATGGAGCGATTCCTATCGCCCGATGCAGTGATACTCAAATCCGGCTTGCCGCAGTTCCTCAGCGTCAAGGATATTGCGGCCGTCAAGAATCAAGCGGCCTTTCATTTTACTGGAGAGAGTCTCAACATTAGGCATGCGCAATTCTTTCCACTCGGTGACGAGCATCAAGGCATCACAGCCATCCGCAGCCTCATACATGTTGTGACAATAGGTCACAGCGTCTCCGATTCGGCGGCGACACTCGTCCATGGCAACAGGATCATATACTTTTACCGTTACATCGGCCCTGAGCAGCAAGTCGATAAGTGTCAGCGAAGGCGCCTCGCGCATGTCATCTGTCTCGGGCTTGAATGCAAGTCCCCACAGGCCGATGGTTTTACCTTGAAGCAGTGTTTCGTCTCCATAGTAGTCAACCAGTTTGCGATATAATATCGACTTCTGGTCGGCGTTGACTTCCTCGACGGCTTGCAGCACGCGCATGTTGTATCCATTGTCAGCTGCGGTGCGGATTAGCGCTTTTACATCCTTGGGGAAGCATGATCCACCATATCCACAACCGGCATAAAGGAATTTCTTGCCGATGCGGGTGTCGCTGCCGATGCCTTTGCGAACCATATTCACGTCAGCGCCTACCAATTCGCACAGGTTGGCAATGTCGTTCATGAAACTTATGCGGGTCGCCAACATCGAATTGGCCGCATACTTTATCATTTCAGCTGATGGAATGTCGGTGAAGATCAAGCGGTCGCTCACAATCATGAAGGGCTTATAAAGACGCGCCATCAATTTGCGGGCCCGTTCACTTTCCACACCCACTACCACACGGTCAGGACTCATGAAATCCTTGATAGCATTGCCTTCCTTCAGGAATTCAGGATTGCTGGCCACGTCAAATTCCACGTTCACGCCACGACGGTCCAACTCGGACTGGATTACCTCTTTCACCTTTCTGGCTGTTCCCACTGGCACTGTGCTCTTGGTGACAACCACGACGTAATGATTAAGGTGCTGGCCGATAGTCTTGGCAACGGCTAGAACATACTTCAAGTCGGCACTGCCATCTTCATCAGGTGGTGTGCCCACGGCACTGAAGACGATATCTACATGATTGAGTACATCTTCCAGATGGGAAGTGAAGTGAAGGCGGCCAGATTTCACATTCTTGTGGACAAGGGTTTCGAGTCCAGGCTCATAGATAGGTATCTTGCCTTCCTTCAGGTTCGCTATCTTGTTCTCATCGACATCTACACATGTCACATGGACACCCATTTCACTGAAACAGGTGCCCGTGACTAGTCCGACATATCCGGTTCCTACAACCGCAATATTCATATGTTAAGAGTTCTTTTATCCATTAATCGGTTTCTCACGATCCTTGGGAGTGTCATCGACATAGTAGCCGCCGCTGTCACCACCATAACCGTAACCGTATCCATAACCGTATCCATAACCGTAACCCTTACCGTAGCCGTATGCGTAGGAGTAGTTATAGCGGGTCTTGCTCACCTTAATATCGTTGATAAGGATAACTAAGTTGTTGATCTTATTCTCTTCCTTGGCCATGTGCTCAAGCTCGTACATGTAAGTCTGTTCAACCCTACCGTCACGGATGACGTAGATAGTCAAATCAGCAAAACGGTTGACAACCGCAGCATCGGCAATCAGGTTATAAGGCACGGTATCAAGGATGACAAAATCGTAACGCTTCTTGAGTTCATTGACCATCTTGGCCATGTTTTCGCTCAGCAGCAGCGCCGTCGGGTTGGGCGGGATAGCACCAACGCTGATGATGTCAAATCCGTCATGAAGGGCTCCGCGGTGGATGACCTTGTCCAAATCAGTCTCTTTGCCGGAAAGGTAGGCCGAAGCACCCTTACCGTCCTGTACACCTACATACTCTGAGAACTTACCTTTACGCAAGTCAAGGTCGACTACGATAACCTTCTTGTTGATAAAGGTGTAGGACAAAGCCAGGTTAACTGCCACAAAGCTCTTACCTTCACCAGACATGGTAGACGTGAACTGAATGACTGTGGCCTCCTTTTCAGGCTTGTTCTGGTTGGTTACGAAGTCGAGGTTGTTTCTTACGATGCGGAATGCCTCATTCATGCGGTCATTTGAAGTCTCGTTAACAACAATCTCACCAGTAACGTTGCTCTTCTTGGCCGGGAGCTCACCCAGGATCGGGATGTCACACACCTCTTCAACCTCACGGCGTGTGTGAATGGTCTTGTCAAGTGAGTAGTACCAGAATACACCGTATAGGATGAAAGCAGGGATTAACAATCCGATGACCATACCGGTCAACACGATACGTGTCAACGGCGCGGTTACGGGAGCTCGGTTGGGAAGGGCAGGCTCCATGACCTTGGCATTAGGCTCTGTGATTGCCATTTGTAGGGCATTCTCTTCACGCTTGTTGAGCAGATAAAGGTACAACTGCTCCTTAATCTTCTGTTGGCGTGTAACCTCGGTGATCGCTTTTTCATGAGCAGGGTTGGCCGACATGCTGCTTTGTGCTTGGCTCTGCATGCTTTGTGCCTGGTTTTGTTTGGTTCGAAGGGTGCTCATGTAGTTGTCAAGGCTAGCAAGGATCGCTTTCTTCTGTGATGCAAGAGAGCTGGTGAGCTCTTTCATAACAGGGTTCTCGGCACTGGATGTTGCCGAAATCTTCTGGTACTCCTGCATGGCCTCGTTATACTGAGAAATCTGTGCCGAGATACCGGCATTGTTCATGCCATTGTTCATCGGGATAAGGTCACCGTTGCCCATGCCGGCGATGAAATGGCGAATCTGAGACACTAGGTTAATCTCAAGGTTCACGTCGGCGGTGTTGTCAATCTGACGCATCGCGTTTGAGGAGTTACCCAGCATCATCGAGTTGGCTGAGTTAGCGGTCAGTACGGCTACCTCATTATCCACACCGCTCAGGTCCTTAGACAGGTCCGAAACACGTTCTGCGATAAAGGCCTCGGTACTGCGTGCCACTTGGTTCATGTCGTTGATACCTTCTTGGTTATAAGCAACGACAAGTGCATTCAGGATGTCTGCACACATGTCAGGGTTCTGACCTCTAATAGCAAGGTTCAGGACGTCACTGTGAGTGTCAGCGAGCTCAACGACCAGCGACGATGCCAGTGAGCGGGCCATAGCACTGGGATTGCTGATAACCACGATGACATTATAGTCAATATAATTATCGTTGAATTCTTTTGTCTTGGTGATTGCCAAGGGGCCGTAATCAGTGTTCACCTTGTTACCGAAGTGGGCTTTCTTCCAAGGGCCATCATTGACTTTGAACTCAAATTCTTCCGCACTCTTTGGAACGATGGTCAACGAATAGCCACTGGTCACCTCCTTAAGGGGCGTAACCTGCACAGGCGTGCTCTTGTAAATGTTTACATCGCGCAAGAACATGTGGCCATAGTACTGAACGTTCAGGCCCAGGGAGTTCACTACAACTTCCATCACTCTGGATGACCTAATTTTGTAAGGCTCGTTGGGAATGTAGTTCACAGTGTTCAGACCCAGGTCACTGAATGTCATTGAAGGCGTACCCTGTGCGCTATCTTTAGACCTGATGAGAATCGATGATCGGGCTACATAAAATTGTGGCTGCGATTTGCCATACAGGTAGGAAATGCAGGCACATACAATCATAGACAGTACAAACCAGTACCAGTTGTAGGCGCATGCCATGAAAAGCCTGTCCCACTTAATGCCGTTGCGCGCGCGTTTTTTCTTTTTCTCCTCGGCGGCCGCTTTTGCGACCAAATCTTCTTGAATTATCTGTTGCATTGTAAACTAATTTTTATCAAGTTTAAATGATGAATCCCAGCAACACTAACTCTCGTATGGCGTTACTGCATAATTCGGTGCAAATTTACTGCAATTCGATCGAATCAACAAACTAAACTATGATAAAAAAATCATAATAGGGTAATTAATTCTATTATGTTTGCTGTTGATTTTGTTTGGCCGTGGCACACAAACAAAGAAAAGGGCCGAAGCCTTCAGCGGCATTCGACCCCTAATGTTACTTTCTCAACGTGGATTAATCGATCTCCTCGTCGGCTTCGTAACCACCCATCTCGCGGATAGCGTTCTTCAGCATAACATACTGCTGGAACAGGTGGTTGACGGGAACCTCGTCCTTGGTGTAGTCGTGCATCGGGCTCTTCAGGAAGAAGCTCAGGAAGCGCTGGGTGCCGTAGCGGCCGGCGCGATGAGCGAGATCCATGAGCAGACACAGGTCGAGACACAAGGGAGCGGCCAGGATCGAGTCACGGCACAGGAAGTTGATCTTGATCTGCATGGGATAACCCATCCAGCCAAAGATGTCGATATTGTCCCATCCTTCCTTGTTGTCGTTGCGGGGAGGATAGTAGTTGATGCGAACCTTGTGGTAATACTCGCTGTACAGGTCGGGCTGATCTTCAGCAACGAGGATTGACTCGAGGGTAGAAAGCTTGCTGACCTCCTTGGTGCGGAAGTTGGCGGGCTCATCCAGAACGAGACCGTCACGGTTGCCCAGGATGTTGGTTGAGAACCAGCCATTCAGACCCAGCATGCGGGTTCCGATGATGGGAGCGAAACCACTCTTCACCAGAGTCTGGCCAGTCTTGAAGTCCTTGCCGGCAATAGGTACATGGGTCTTCTCAGACATTTCCCACATGGCGGGGATGTCAACGGTGGTGTTGGGGGCACCCATGATGAAGGGGCAATCCTCTGCCAGTGCAGCGTAAGCGTAGCACATCGAGGGAGCGACTTTGTCAACGACATTGTCCTTCATGGCCTGCTCCAGGGCAGCCATGGTGCCATGATACTTCATGTCGGGCTCGACATAGATTTCGGTCGAAGCAGCCCACAGAACAACCACGCGGTCAACACCGGTTTCCTTCTTGAAGTTGCGGATGTCTTCACGAACCTGCTCGGTCATATCCCAACGGTCCTTGCACTGCTTCACATTGTCACCGTCGAGGCGTTTTGCGTAGTTCTTGTCAAAAGCGGCCTTGATGGGCTTGATCTTCAGCAGTTCGTCCTTAACGGGCTCGATATCTTTCTCCTTAAGTACTTCGGCATTGATAGCGCTCTCGTATGCGTTAGCGGGGAATACATCCCAAGCGGCAAACACGATATCATCGAGCGAAGGCATCGAAACGATATCCTTATAATGTAAATACTTCTTGTTTTCGCCTTTACCTATACGAATCTTGTCGTATTGAGTCATGCTGCCTACAGGCTTTGCAAGACCCTTGCGAGCCATCATCACACCTGTCATAAACGTGGTGCTCACAGCACCCAATCCTACTACCATAATACCTAACTTGCCAGTAGCGGGCTTAACAATTTCTTTTGCCATAAATTTTTTATTACAGTTAATGTTTAGGTTGTTGTCAACTTATTTATTGGCCACCTGGCTGGTGGATTTCTGCCACGGCTGTATTTAGCGGTGACAAAAACGGCGCTAAATTACACCCTTTTTTTGAAATGGGAAACTAAATGTATTGTAAAAATGATTTAAAAAATATAATTTTTGACCCTATTATATAAAAAACCAAAAATATTGGCATTTTGATGTACTTAATTATTAATAAAAGTTAACCGCACCCTTGCTGCAAATCTTCGTTTTTGACCGTTTTTTTTGCCTTTTGGGCAGCAAAGTGGCTAAAATAACATTTTTTCACTTTTCGGTTAAAACTACGTTAACTGTTGAGAAATGCCTCGGCGGTTACAATGTCTTCGGCATGGTCAACATCGACGATTTTCTCAATGCTGTAGGCCTGCAAGTGCTGACCGGCATCAACGAGTGCACGTTGGAAATTGCGCATGCGGCTAATGCCTTTCTCGATGCACGAGTCAAGAACAGTGAAAGCTTTGTTTGTCATAGCATACACTCCGCCCGACACGTACTTGGCCCCCTCCCACGCTTTGTCACGGAAAGCGGTAATGTTCATTTCCTCGTCCACGTCCACCCACAGGGGCTTCTCGTCGTCAACAAAGGGCGTGACGGCCCACATTCCATCGTGCTCGGTATCGGTTTCAAAGGCATCGATATATCCCTTAAAATCCTCTTCCTTGAAGATGGTGTCAACGGTTGTCAAGCAGAATTTTCCTTCCGGTATCACACGGCTCAGGTGCCACAGGCTGTGCATCGAACTGGGAGTAGTCTTCACTACAAGATTCAGAGGAACAGGTAATTCCAGGCTTTCTAGATACTCCCTGACTTCGGTCATGTGTTCGTTAACGATGATGCTGATGCTCTCAGCATTACATCTGAGCATGATGTTGATCAGTCGGCCGATCATCGGCTCGCCTTGCAATTCAACCAGTGGTTTGGGTTTGGCAACGCCTTCTTGGGCTAGGCGTGACCCCTCACCTGCAGCTATGATGGCATAATTCATAATGTAGTTATCTGATTACTCTGTAATTAAAACTTTTTTAGACACTCGGTCACTTCGGTAATGCGGGTGATTGTATTTGGGTGGGTTTGGCGATCTTCCTCATCGGTCCATCCTTTGCCCTTGAGCCACAGCACATGGCAACCGAGGGACTCGGCAGGCTCAATATCCTTGCGCAAGCTGTCACCCACAACTAGCACATCTTCGGGCTTCAGTTCCAGGGCATCAACGCCCAGGCGAAACAGGGTAGGGTTGGGCTTGCGGACTCCCACTACCGCACTTTCAATAATTCCTTTGAACAGATGGCGGATGCCATAAGCCCGCAGTACCTCGTCGATGTTGCCATAGAAATTGCTTACTAGCATCATCGGGTATCGTTTGTTCAAGTCTTCGAGCATGGATCGCGCTTCGTCGATGCATGAGCGGGCAGCATTATCACAGTAGTTGGCAATCTGCTCCGTCCATCGTGCACTTGTTGCAGTGTCTGGTTGGATAGGCAGGTAGCTGATTTCAAGCGCTACTTTTTTGAGTAGGAGCGTCAAGAAATTGTCTTGAGGTAGGATAATTCGTTCACGAGCTAGGGCGCGCTCACCCTCTACGTATGCAGTCCTGAATGTTTCCTTATCAATGGGAACCCCCACCTGTTGATACCCTTGCCACAACACTTCGCTCCAGTGTACTCCACGGCTGTCGAGTGTGCCTCCGTAATCAAAAATGATGCCCTTTATCATACTCTAGTGAAAATGATGGGTAAAAAAGTGCTTATTCACCTTTGGTTAAATCCAATTTCACATTATCACGACCGCGGTCCTGGAAGAGTTTGGGCAGCGGATTCAGTCGAGACTCATCATAACTGATACGGTTGCGGTAAACGTCGATGGCGGTATAGATTGCGTGGCGCATCGAGGACTCGTTGGCGATGCCCTGTCCGGCGATGTCATAGCCTGTACCGTGATCGGGGCTTGTGCGCACGATGGGTAAACCGGCGGTAAAGTTCACGCCCTCGTCCATGGCGATGGTCTTGAATGGGGCCAGTCCCTGGTCATGATACATGGCCAGTACGCCGTCAAAGCGCCTGTAGTGCCGTGCGCCGAAGAAACCGTCAGCGGCATAGGGGCCGAAACATTGCACGCCATCCTCGTCGAGCGATTGTTGCATGGCTGGTTGGATGATATCACGCTCCTCGGTGCCGAGGATGCCATTTTCTCCTGCATGGGGGTTGAGAGACAGCACTGCAATGCGTGGTCCGTCGATATTAAAGTCGCGTTTCAACGACATGTTAAGCAACTGTAACTTCTCGCGAATGCCTTCTACGGTTAGGGCGTTGGGTACTTGAGCCAACGGCAGATGGGCAGTTGCCAAGGCAATGCGCAGGTTGGTAGTGCACATGAGCATCAGGGCTTTGCCGCCATCACCGGCAGCACTCTCGAGGTACTCGGTGTGGCCGGGGAACTTGAATTGCTCACTCTGGATGTTATCCTTATTGATTGGAGCTGTAACCAGCACGTCGATAAGGCCAGACTTGAGGTCGCGAACGGCGGCTTCAAGCGCGGTGAAGGCAGCCAAGCCGGCTTGCTTGCTGGGCTGACCCAGTTCCACCTTGATTTCCTGATCAATGCATTCCACGAGGTTGGGCATGGTTTCCTTGAGTTGCGTGGCACTCTTGGCGTGATTAATCTGGAAACCAGGTATATTGCATGCATTCCTGTGGTAGCTCACAATCTTGCCCGAGCCGTACAGGACGGGTATGCACAAATCCATCATTTCGGGCACGCTGATAGCTTTAAGTGCGACTTCTATGCCTATGCCGTTGGTGTCACCCAGCGTGATGCCCACTTTTATTTTTTTCTTATTATTATCACTCATTGTGAAAAGTATTTTCTTCAATAAATAAAGGTGTTGATAATGATTTTAACTGCAAAGGTACAAAAAAATTGCGCCATGCTCTCCATTTTCTGTTGGATTTGACGCTCAGTGTGATATTTTTTGTAATTTTGCTCCTCGATTTCTGATGGTTAAATTACCCGTCTGTTTTCCGATACTCTATCCAAAACTCTATGAATATGAGCAAGTTTACTGCTTTTTGGGGCTATATTCAGGCTGCCCTCATACTGGCCTGCCTTTTGTTCCCGCTCTGTGTTAGCGCACAGTACCTGCGCACGTCCTACTTTATGGACGGTGCCCAGTATCGTATGCAGCTCAATCCCGCCCTGGCACCCGTGAGAGGCTATATCCACATTCCAGCAATAGGCAACTCCAGTGCGATGATTCGCTCCAATGCCTTGAACGTGAGCGATATTTTTGACCTGATCAAGAATGCCAGCGATGATGATTACTACACCACCGACAAGTTCTATAACCGACTTCAAGACCAGAATAAGGCTATGGCAACGATGGGGAGTGACTTGTTTGCCGTTGGTACATGGCATGGCAACAGTTTTATGTCATTTAATATTAGCCTGCGCGCTGACGGTAACCTGAGCGTTGCGCGTGAGCTGTTCACGTTCATGCGCGACATGAAGGGCATGAATACCAATGATTACAGTGATTATACCCGTATAATCGGTGGCAATAGGTTGGGCCTTAATTTATATACAGAAATCGGCTTTGGATATTCGCGCATTCTTAACGATCGATTGACCATTGGTGGCCGAATAAAAGGTCTTCTCGGTCTTGGAAATGTGGATTTTAAGGTCAACAAGGCTGTGATTAATACTCGCCTTCAGGGCATTGACCCCAATATAGATTGGACGACTGCCGGACCTGATGAACTCCTTGACGCTACTGGAACAGCCACCATAGATGTGGATGCTGATTTGGTGACCTCTTTCCATGGGCTTGACTTGGTTACCAATAGTGATGGCTATATTGATGATGTCAAATTCAAGATGTCTAGGATGGGCATATCGGGACTTGGCGCGGCCATTGATGCGGGTTTGGCCTATAATGTTACCCCCGAGTTTACAATATCGGCTGCCGTGACTGATCTGGGCTTCATCCGATGGGTCAAGGGCTCAACTAAGGTAGCTCATGCCAATACTGAGGATCTGAACTTTGATGCAGAAAACCCAGGTGACATCTTGCGTTTCACCACTGTTGTCGGCACAGGTGAGGCACTGAATTTGGACATGGCCCGTTTGACCATCGATGATCAGGGGGCAAAAGCTAGGACCACGAGTATCGCTTCTACCATGAGTCTGGGAGGTGAGTACAGAGTTCTTGATGACAAAGTTCGACTTGGCGCCTTGTTTACCAGCCATTTTGCACGTTTGGAGAATGAGAGTGAGTTGACATTTTCTGCAGGTTATCATGCCAGCAGTTTGGTGGATCTTGCCTTGAGCTATTCGCCCATCATGTGTGGTGGCAAGTCGCTGGGAATCGCTGTTAAGGCAGGACCTTTATTCATTGGCACCGATTACTTGTACATGGGTAATAATTCACGTTGCCTGAACGCTCAGGTTGGCTTGTCCATACCTTTGGGCCAGCGTGAGGAATAATCAAAGCTGTTGATAGACTAAAAACGAGAGACGGTGTATTAGCACCGCCTCTCGTTGAGTATTAAGGAGTTGCAATGAATTATTTCAGCACCTTGATAGTTTGGGTAGAACCGTCGCTCATCTGCCGAACTACAATGTTCATACCATTGATGGGCTCGCTGTGCTCGATACCGGCAGCATCATAATACCGTTCGCTCACCACGGTGAGTTCCTCTAGGCCATTGGCGGTCGTTTCGTCAATGCTCGTCGGTATTCCCGGAGGTCCCCATGCGAGGCCAAAGCCTGAGCCACCACCAGCTTTCGAAGTGCTGGGGCGACCGTCATCATATAGATACTCGATGTAGTTGCGTTCAGGATCCATATACTTGATCACAGCAACTGTACCATAGATGGTGCTCAGGTCAAGTTGCAAGTCATCACTGGGATCAACAGTAACTCTGCTGGGGGCACCGCTAGGTGTGCTGTTTTCCCTGCCTCTTGTGCCCACGTAAGGACCAGAAGCGTTGACTGTGAAGCGGATTACCTTTGTCGGGTCAAATCCGTCGTTAGTCAAATTTCTCATATATGGAGGCGTTGATGATGCGGTTTCAATGGAGTCTTGACCATCCTTGCTTCCCAAGAAGGTGTTGTATCCTGCTGGCATAGAAGGTAATGCATCACCCGCATTCTCCTCCAATTGGAAATAGTACATCTCATGCATGGTCCTGACACCATTCTCGGTGGTGTACCAGACAGATAACTCTCCTGGTATCAGGCCCCTTACATTGTGGGCACAATTGTAAGTGCCGATGTTGGGACAACCGCTCAGGTCAATCGCACAGATGTGGTTATGGCTATAGGTGAGTGTGTTCAGGTTGGGATTGTTCGCCAAGCCCTTGAGGCTGTACAAGTCATTGTTATCAGCGTGCACGACTTTTAGCGCATTGCTGCTGAAGTTCAGGTCGGCAATGCTGTTCTTGCCAGGTTCGTTCATGCTGGTGGGCACTTGCCTAGGCATGGTATAACCATAGTTGTTAAATGCCGTCCAGCCTGCCGAGATGCTGTCCAAATTGCTGCAATCAAAGTAGGTAAGTTGGGCATTTCCGCTTACATCAAGATTGCGGACCATGCAGTTGCGTAGGTCTAAATACCTCAGATTGGGGTGTTTGTCCGTGTCCAAGTGGTCAAGAAGCGGATTCTGCCAGATCTTCAGCGTGTCTAGATTCTCCTGGTTTGCCCTCCTGTTGGCATCAAAGTTGGTGAACTTCTGCAAGTTGGAGTTTGAAACCCAGGCAGTCACCAGGTTCACGTTCTCTTTCAGGTTCATGCCATTTTGGCCCAAAGCGGTACCTAGCGCCTTGTCATTGTAGGCATGCAGGTACTGAAGATTATCGTTCTTGGAAAGATCCAATTCATTAAATATAGTATTGTCGTTGACCCAAACGAGATTCAACGAGTCGGCATCCACCGTTGGGAGATTGTATTGAGCGTCCCATGACTTGTTATAAGCCAGATTCTCGAAGCCGTGAATCTTGGGCAACATGGGATTCTTGAAGCAATAGACGTCGCGCAACGCATTGCAGTTGTCGAGCAGTACAGTGGTGAGGTAAGGGCGTTCGTAGGCTCTGACTTCACGCAGTCCGCTCAGCGAAGAGGTCACAGCGCCGCTATAATCGCCGCCTTCGCGCGCTCCATTCTTATAGACATTGGCATCAGGGAAGAAAATGTCTCCAGTCTCGACATCATAACCACGCAGCTTGAACGCGCACTCGCGGGCATCCAGATAGGTGATGTTGGTCACCTTTTGCATATTCAGTTTGTGCAGTGGGTTGCCCTTGACGATGAGCGTGTCAACAGTGGGGATGTAAACGCCGATCGAGTCAAAACGGGAGTATGCTAGATTGATATAGTGCAACTTGGTGCAAACCGTGTTCTCCCTGAAGTTAATTGAGCCCTGCATGGTCGTCTTGTCAGTGCCACGCATGCCGATGACTGACAACCTTTCCAGGGACTTGAGACCCTCGGTATCAGCATCAGTTGAGGACCTGTGCTTGCCTCTCAATGTGCCGATACCCATTGACCTCATACCGTTATAGTTGGCATAGAAGTACTTAAGATAGGGTAAGTCTTGAATCCAGACGTAACGGGCATTTGCTACATGGCAATGGGTCGCGGCAGTCTGCTCAATACCAGTGTAACTGATGTCGAGGTATTCCAGCTTGGTGTTATCCATCAAGTCAAGGATGTACAAGCCGGTAGTGTCATTACGGTCATTGGTAAAATGCTCAATATCATCGGTATTTGACGTCAGCCAGACATATTTCTTGTAGTCTTCAAAACTTCGGTTAAACTCTTCGTTGGGTTTGAGGGAAGCCCTATATGCTGAGCCCTTATCACCAGATCCTGTAAATGGTTTGATGGTGCGATTGTGACTCACGTCGAGGTAACGGAGCTCTGTGTTCTTGTGAAGATAAACCGAATCCTTGAGATTGCAGTGACTCAGGTCGAGATACCTGAGATCGGGCAGTTGCTCAAGTGAAGCGCTGTCGGGCATGGCGCTCATAGTAGGCCAGTAACTCTTGTAACGCCAAGCCTGACCTGTGTCTGGATCATGATCAACAGTATACCTATTGACAAGAGTGTAAGGGGAGGTGGCAGTAGGACGTGAGTAGTCTTTCCAGCCCCAGTGCTCATAGACGTTGCCTGGCACTTCGACCAGGTTCCTGAAAGTATAGAACTTGTTGTAGCTTGCCTTAATGGTGTCGATGGGCACACCGTTGAGCGACCCGTTGTTGCCGATGCGCTGGAAATAGTTGGGCTGATCGGCGGTGCCGCTGATGTCCATATAGTGCAATGCTGTATTGCCCAGCAGGTACAGGCCGCTGCCATCCCTCATCACGGTGTCGGCCGCCATGGTGGTGATGCCTGGGTTGTTGTGCATCTCCAAGCGGGTCAACGCCGGATTCTTGCCCAGCATGAGGGCGGTAAGGCTTGAGGGGAGGCTCTCGGCGGTGAAACTAGTGAAGCCGTTGTTGCTCAAGTCGATACCCGTTAGTCCGTGACAATCATCAGGTCCCATCGTCAAGGGGCCTCCGGTGAATCCGCTATTGTTTTCCAAATACAGGAATTTGATGTTTTCAGTATCCACACCCCAAGCCGATGCATTGGCCATGGCTTGGGCAATCGACTCATAGCCGTTGTTGTTTAACTTCAAGCCAGTAAATGCAGGACAGTTGGTGTCGTTAATGCTCAGGTCGTTGCGGGGCAGGCCGCAGTTAACCAAAGCAAGCATCGTCAGGCTGGTGTTACCGTGCAAATCCAGGGTCTTGAGATGGGGGTTGCCGGTGAGCCTTAGGTAACCCACATTGGGATTCTCGCCATAAAGCAGGGTCTCAAGGTTGTTCAAATGATCAAAATTGGGTATGTAATCGGGACCTGCTGTAGAGACCTTGCAGTTGGTGACGTCCAGATAGGTTAGGCCTGTTTGGGCTTCAAATCCGTGATTTGACCATCCCAGATTCGTGTTGTTGGTAAGGATCAGGGTGTCCAGACAAGAGATGTTGTAATGATCATACATAGCCCTGAATGATGTGAGGGTTGAAGTACAGTCTGCAAGATTTAAGTACTCAAGTGTCGCCAAATTGGTCGGCAACTGGATATAGCCGGCGGTTGGCGTGGTGTTTGAGTAACCAGCTCCGGAACTAAAGCCAATCAACTTCGTACCGGCGGCCTTCAAGTGCCGCAGCTTGGTGGAGTTGGGCAGATAGATGCGGTCACATTTGGTATGACTGATGTCCAGCCACTCAAGATTGGCCATTGCACTGCCTGGAGTTGTTTCCCAATAGTCGTAGTTGGTACAGTTGTTCAACAACAGGATCTTCAGGTTGTGCAAGTGAGATAAGTTGCCGCTGTAATAGAAGTTGGCATTGTAGGACAAGTCTAGATATTCAATGTTGAGGTCACTGCTGATCTGAAGACCAGCACCAGCGTGGGTTCCGGTTTCAAGAGTATTCCTCAGTGAGGAAATATTGCAGTTGCTCGCCTTGAGGGTCCTCAATGCAGTCAGGTTACTGATGTTGGCACCAGTGGCCAAAGTGCTCTGGCCGCTGATGTCCAAAGTAGTGAGGCCTGTCAGTAGTTGCAGACCCGTGAGGTTTGTAATGGTGAGATTGGTACTCACTCTGGAGACATCGAGCTCGGTGAGGGTCGTCTCATCGATCACTCCATTTGTAGCGTAGGGCGCCAACGCGTTCCTGAAATTTGCGTCAGGGAAGTTGGTCGAGTTGAGCGTCACGCTTGCCCGTGCTCCAATGCTAGTGAAAAGAGCCAGCAGCACGGCAAAACATGTTCGGATGAGTAATTGTTTCATCATAATTAATTGATTTTGAAGTCTATGTAGTTTGTTCGAAAGAGCGATTGCCTGTTGGCTTTGGCAAAAGATGGCTGGCTATGGGCTGCCTGTCAGTTGCCAAATAAATGCTAAGTTCAACCCGCAAAGATATTCCACATTTTGATGATTTGCAACATTTTTGTGTTAAAATATTAGCTGTTAATCGAAATTTCCATGTTGTTATCAAGAACTGTCGCCATTTACTTTTGATCTTTTGTGAGATACACGATCATAATTGTTTCCGGTATATTGACTTTTGGGCTGAGGTTGCGTGATATTTAGGCTGTAAATTTGCGTGTTTGAAATATAAAACTTAATTTTGCAGGTTGAATCTAACGTGATTTGAGCCCACTGGCTGTGCCAAATCATGGCGTGATTCATGACATACAACAGGTAACTTGCTGATAATGACTACTGCGATAGTGTCCGCAGCTTTACCCGCTCTCCATTGGCGCACCATTCCCTTGAGATGTGGTGACCCTTTCTTTGTGCCTGATGATTCTGTTAAAAGGCTGGTGATTCACGTTAGAATCCGCTGACTCGGCCCTTAGAGGAAAACCATGAAGATATCGGTCATTGTTCCCGTCTATAATGTTGAAAACTACCTTCGAGCATGCGTTGACAGCATACTGGCTTCGACCTTGACAACGTTCGAGCTCATTTTGGTTAATGACGGCTCTACCGATGCTTCGGGAAAAATCTGTGATGAGTACGCTTCACGTGACCCCAGGGTCGTCGTGATCCATCAGGACAATAACGGCGTGTCAAAAGCGAGAAACGCTGGTCTCGAGAAGTCCACTGGCGAGTTCATCTCCTTTGTTGATGCCGATGATGTGATCGCTCCGACAATGCTACAGCGTTTGGCGGATGCATTGAAGTTGAGGCCAGACTGCGATTTCTCAATGGGTCGTGCCACGACTATCAATAACAATACTGCCCTCGAATGGGATGCGTCATCAGGCGATGTTCCCGAGATGAATGAACATAGCCAGCAGCAGTACATGAGTTGCCTGTTCAAGGGTAATCAGTTTGGCTATCCTGTTGTGTGGTGCAAGCTTTATAATCGAGAATTTATCGGCGAGGATAGGTTTAAAACCATTGGCGCCGAGGATGTTGAGTGGATAACCCGATTGTGTGTCAAGATGAAAAAAGCCGTCATTGTGGAACAACCACTTTATGGCTACCGTGTCAGGCTTGACTCAGTCACCCACGAGAATGCTGGTGTCAATCGGACGACAGTGAATCGATTGAACACCTTCTTGATGTGCTTGAACGACTTGCCAAAGGAGTACACCAAATACCGGTCATGGTGCCTGTTGTACACCTATAAAGTGATGCTGAACACCAGAGACAATGCCCGCAACACTGAATATGCAGAAGAAGTGGACGCTCGCTGCAGCTCAATATACAGTCAGACTATTGATGAACTGATGCACAGCGAGCTCAAGTGGCCAGTGAGGGCAAGCCTTTACTGTTTTTATCATCAACCCTGGTTATACTCGAAATTTTATTCGGTATATGCCAAGTACTATCGTGCAACACATAGTTGACCGGAAGCAATAAGGAAATGCGCATCGGCATCGTGACACAGCCGCTGGAAATGAATTATGGCGGCCTTTTGCAGAACTGGGCTTTGCAGCAGGTTCTCAAGAATATGGGTCATGAACCCATCACGATTGATGCCTATCAACGATATGCCCCATTTCATTTCGCCTTCAACTGGACTCGTGCGTTATTGAAACGCTTGACGGGCAAGAAAATCAAGTTGCCCAAACGTTATAAAGGTTCGTTGCGAAGCGAGTTGCTGGGGCAGTTTGTCGAACAGCACATCAATAAGACCGAGGTGATGTGGCACTACAAGCCTGAAGTGGTGAACCAGTATGGCCTTGAAGCACTCGTGGTGGGTAGCGATCAAGTGTGGCGCGCCACGTATAATGGCGACCACCTGGAGGACATGTTCTTGCGTTTTGCCGAAGGCCTTCCTTTGAAACGCGTCGCCTATGCAGCATCGTTTGGCACCAATGAGTGGGAATATACGGCTGAGCAATCGGCTGCGTGTGCCGCATTGGCACAGCAGATGAATGCTGTTTCGGTCCGTGAAGCTGATGGTGTGGACTTGTGTCGTGAGCACTTGGGTGTGAAAGCGCAATGTGTGCTTGACCCGACATTGCTTCTCGATGCTGAAGGATATAAGACTATCATTGATGATAGTTGGGATGGGGGAGAACCCTATCTTGCTGTCTATTGCCTGGATATTACTCCCGAAAAGGAGGCATTTTTCAATCAATTGGCCTCAGAGAGGGGTTTAGTAGTGCGCTATTTCGCTGCTGGTTGGAAAGCCAAACTCAGTGTGCAACAGTGGTTGGCAATGCTGAGCAAGGCCGCTATCGTAGTGACGGATTCATTTCACGGTACTGTTTTCAGTATCCTCTTTGGCCGAGACTTTTACACGATGGGTAATCCCGAGCGGGGAAATTCAAGAATTTCTAGCCTTCTCCACTCTTTAGGTCTGGAAAAACGCTTTATAAACGCCAGTTCGCTGAATCTGCCTCCAAGCGATGATATTGATTGGCAATCTGTCCAATCATTACTTGAACAACAGCGTCTGCTCAGCATGTCATTTCTCACTCAGGCTTTGCGTGCAAAAGTGTGATTGTGAATTTATAATATTAATCAGATGAGACCACTACACATCATAATGCCCATGGCTGGCGAAGGTTCTCGTTTCGCTAAAGCTGGCTGGAATACCCCTAAGCCCTTGATTGAACTAAAGGGTGTGCCTCTGTTTCAAAGGGCTATCAATAGCGTGGCCATTGATGGAATTGAGATGAAATACAGTTTCATCGTGCGTCAAGAGCATATAGACAACCAGCATATCGATGAACTTATCAGAGAAAAACAGCCTGATGCAAACATCTTCTCAGTATTGAAGACCACAAGGGGTGCTGTCGAGACTTGCTTGGTCGCCGAAGAGGGAATTGATGACGAGGATGCCATTGTGGTGATGGACTGTGATTTGGAATTCCGCAGTGCCGAGTATAACAGATTGGTTGCCAAAGCGCTTTCGGTTCCAGCATGTAAAGCAGATGGTGGCGCGTTAGTATCCTTTGAATCGGATAATCCGCGTTATAGCTATGCCCAGATTGATAGCCAGGGCTGTGTGATACGCACTGCCGAGAAAGAGCCGATTTCAAACCATGCTTTGTGTGGTGCATACTTCTTTGGAAGCGGAAAAGATTTTAAACGTATCGCTCACCAGTTGCTCGAAGATGGAACTCATGGAAAGCCTGAGTTTTATGTGTCTCTGCTGTATAACTACCTGCTAGCAGAGGGCAAAACCGTTCGGCTGGCTACAATGGAAGAGTATCATTCTTATGGTACTCCCGAAGAATTTATTCAGTCAATGCAATAAAATAATATTTGTTGCCGTGGAGATTAAGCTGCTGATAACCGACTTTGACGGAACGCTGGTCAATACATTCAAGGCAAACTATCATGCCTATAGAGAGGCTTTTGATGCATTAGGTTTATCTTTGAGTGAGACTCAGTACCGTAAGTGTTATGGTTTGCGTTTTGATGGCTTTATGGATGCCATGGGTATTGATGACAAAGAGACCCGCAAACTTATTCGGGCACATAAGGGAGATTGCTATCCTGATTATTTCGATATGTTTGAAGTGAATGACGCACTTCTCGGATTCATAAGAATGTTTCGTCAGAGTGGCGGAAAGACATCAGTAGCTTCAACAGCCCGAGGTAAAAATCTAACGAATGCGTTGAATCATATCGGCGCAATCGAGGATTTTGACCTGATACTGGCCGGAGAGGATGTGGTTGAAGGCAAACCATCGCCTGAGATTTACAATACCGTCATGGCCCGAATGGGAGTTAATCCCGATGAGACACTCATCTTTGAAGATTCTGAAGTGGGCCTGAGAGCTGCTCAGGCATCTGGAGCCCACTATATCAAGATAAACCTCTAATATTTTCCTTCTAACTAAAACTATGAGACTAGACATTCAAGGCCATTCCGGTTGCGATATTGCGATAGTTAATGAGGATAATGAACTACATATCCACAAGAGTACGCATGATCCAGCCTATGTGCCACGCCTGATCAACCAGGCCAACAAGCAGATTACTGCCTCCAAGCGAGAGTATCAGAATATCCGTGTGCCCAAAATCTTTGAGGTTGAGCAGTCGGAGAGTGATGCAACCATCAAGATGGAATATATTTATTCCAAGAATTTTGTCGAGTATTTTGAGAACGCTGGCTTTGAGCAGATCAAGTACCTTATTGGTGCGATCAAGTATTTTATTGACCTGGAAATCAATGCCTCGACAATGCAGACGGTGCCATCACATATCTTGACCGACAAGATGGCCGATGTTGCCCGCAAAGTATCGAAGAATATCCATCTCAAGGATGACGAAGAGGCCCTTAAGCTTGTAAAGCGTTCTCAAGAAATCATGGATGGAGTGGGTGATATGGAGATGCCAGTCGGGACCTGCCATGGCGACCTTACTTTCAGCAACATTCTGTTTAACGGTAATAATTATTACCTGATTGACTTTTTGGACTCATTCATCGAGTCGCCATTGCTGGATATTGTAAAAATACGCCAGGATACTGCCTATTTATGGTCAACACTGATGTATCACAAACCGTTTGATAAGGTTAGATTAAGTATTGTCAGTGAAAAGATTGACAAAGCAATAGATGAGTATTTTACGACTCAATACCAATGGTATAGAAAATATTATATGCCATTGCAGCTGATGAACTTCTTGCGCATTCTGCAATATGGGCATGACGAGAAAGTTATTGCTTATCTTAAGCGAGTGATATCAGGACAGTTAGCAACCTTGAACAACTCAAAAAACGACTAGAACATGATGACTCTTATTGTACCGATTGCCGCTGATCATGCTGATTATGCACGAAAGTTACCATCGCCATTCAAATATGACGACGAGGGTACTATGTTTTGCGTTAAGGCGATTACCGGTCTGCCCATGAGTGAGATCAGTGAAATCTATTTTGTGATTTTAAGGGAGCATGAGGAGCGGTTTATGCTCAGTGAGCAGCTGTCAATGCAATTCCGCAAGCATAAACTGACCAACGCGCATGTTACTATCCTCGATAATCCCACGTCTTCACAGGCCGAGACGGTAGCACAAGCCATTCGTATCAATAATATCGAAGGCGTTGTCTTCATTAAGGATGCCGATTGCTATTTCTCTACAGATGAGATATTGCCTCAAAATGGAGTGGCGATATATGCCTTGGAGAATCTACCAATTGTTGACCCTCAGCACAAAAGCTATGTTGCTGTAGATGACATGTTCTATGTTACCAATATCATCGAAAAGCGTGTTGTAAGCCATTTCTTCAGCGCTGGAGGCTATTGCTTTGAGGATGCTGGCGAGTTCTGTCACTACTATGACAAACTCAAGGACTATACTCCCCTGTATTTGTCTCATATTATATATTCGATGCTTCTGGATAAGAAAATATTCCGTCCCATCGAAATTGATGACTACAAGGATTGGAGCGTGAAGTACGCTATGCATGAATGAGTTAATCTATCGCATGTAAAATAAAGCGGGTAGTATAATTATGAGAATTGTCTTTGTAAACCTCCATGGCAATGAATTCTTGCTAAAGACACTTAACAAGTTCATCTTTAAGCAATCTGTTGCCATAAAGCATAAATATATATTGGATTACCTTCTCTCTCGTGAAGATGTGGAAGTGTGCTCCTATATCAATGAGCGCGGATTGTCGTTGTCTTATTCTACAAGGAATCGCTTTTTGCAGTCATTCCGCTTCATTGAACACCACATTGCGATGTGGAAGAATGGCATTCCTCAGAAGAAGGTTACTGTCTTGAAACACGAGAGCGACATCAGGCATGATGATATTGTCATTATGTATCAGCTGTTTGCTGGTCAGTTTGATTTCAAGCAGCGCCCAGATGCCTTTATTGCATTGAGCCAGTTGCATTTCACTGTCGATCAAGCTGCAGTTATGGAGAGATTAGATCCTGACTTGATGTACAACGAGAGTGATATGCAGAAGCGCTTTATCGCATTCGATGAGTATTTCGGTTGGTTCCATAAGCAATACCTTGTGATTCCCTTTGTTTTTGCTGAGCGGTTTAAGGTTGTAAAACCGTTTGCCGAGCGTTTGAACAAGGCTGTATCAGTGGGAACAGTAACCTATCCCCCTTATATCAAAAAGTACTATGGGACCAATTGCCTGCAGCCTGCCCGTAAGCAGGTTTATGATAATGCTGAAGAATTGAAACCATGGGTCGATTGCTTTAATAGCGATTATCTTGCTGAGGATAAGCCATATAATGTTACCAATCAGGTTAATCCCGTAAAGAAAGTTATTAATCGTTTGCACGATAAGTTTTTCCTGGGTCGCCAGAAGAAGTATTACTCCTTTGACATGGTTGAAAAGTTCAATGACTACAAGATGTGTGTCGTAGGAGAGGAAATAACGGGTCTGCCTGGTATCGGCTTTGTTGAAGGAATGGCTTCGGGCTGTGCCTATATTGGCCAGACTGTTGGCTATTATGAGGACTATGGCATGAAGGAGAGTGTGCATTACATTGGCTATGACGGGTCACTTGATGATTTAAAATCGAAAATCAGTTACTATCAGCAGCCTGAGCATCAACAAGAATTAGAGGCTATTGCAAAGGCTGGATGCGAATATGTGCGTTCTCATTTTAATGGGCGAGCTGCAGCAGAGTCTTTGCTCAACAATTTGATGGAGGCGCAGCGCCGCTGGCTGGCAGAGAATCACTAAAATCGATAATACACGATGCCTCTGGTTTCTATCCTTGTACCTGTATATAATACTGCTCCTTATTTGAAGGAGTGTGTTGACTCGCTTACAGGCCAAACTTACCATGATTTGCAAATTGTGTTCATTGATGATGGCTCTACAGATGGATCTAGAGCAATCCTAGAAGAGTTGGCTCGTCGGGACAAGCGGATAGAAGTTTTTAGCCAGCCAAATTGTGGAGTTGGCGCTACTCGTAATCATTTGCTTGATAAGGCCAGAGGAGAGTTCGTGCTATTTGTGGATAGCGATGACTGGATTGAACTTAACACTGTAGAGACTCTATTAAAGGAACAACAGAAGGACGATTATGATGTAGTCTCGTTCCAGATATCCAATAAGTTGCCACAGGATACTGATTATACTCAGGAACAGGTGGTTAAGCTTTTTCTGGAACATACTACTTTTAGAGGTTCTCTTTGTGACAAACTAATCAAGACACATTTATTTGAGGGTTTGCAGACTGATCCGGGAGTGTATTATGGTGAAGATGCCTTACTGGTATGGCAAGTATTGCAGCGGGTAAAGACGGTTAGAGTCTTGGGCCAAGTCCTCTACCACTATCGGGTCAATTTAAACAGTACGTCCCGGCAGAAGTTTAACGGGAAGAAATTCACTGCTTACACGACCTGGAGTAGTATCGTTCAGGATACTATTGAATCTTGGCCTCAATATCGTGATATCGCACGTGCGAGATTTGCTTGTGAGATGACACAGATACTTCGGGCTGCGGCAATTAGTGGATATAAGAGTGATTCAAGCATCCGATTGCTGCAGGAAGTCGTCAGAAAGGATGGCCCATTGATCAGAAAAACAGGTATCTCCTCTGCTAAAATGTCTATGTATGCTTGGCTGGTCTCTCGCCATTATTGGTTGGCCCGGCAAGTGTCACA
This sequence comes from uncultured Prevotellaceae bacterium, assembly GCA_947302275.1. GTDB lineage: Bacteria > Bacteroidota > Bacteroidia > Bacteroidales > Muribaculaceae > Sodaliphilus. The sequence goes on along the minus strand of CAMYUW010000001.1, from coordinate 82,649 downwards.
ACATCTGAGATAAAAATGCCAAGTAATCAGCGCCTTTTTGGATATGACGCACTAAAGGCTTTGGCGGCCTTTTTTGTCGTACTATATCATGTCGGAATGGTTGATTTCGGCTACAGAGAGGGAGTCTACTACTATCCTACTTTAGTACAGGAAATTTGGCTGTTCTGTGCCTGTGGCGTACCATTGTTTTTTATGATTAACGGGGCATTGACGGTAAATCGCAACTATGATTTCAAGAGGGTTGTAACCAAATCCGCTAGATTATTGTTTGTGGGTTCATTTTGGGCAGTCGTTGTCATGTGCTTATTATCGCTGAGAGAGAACAATTGGAAATACTTTAGTATTAGAATGATTGGGTACTACTGGTTCTTGTTCTCTTTAGCAGCGATATATTTGATTAATTTTGTTCTTTGTCGGTTACCAGGTTGGTGTCGATGGCTGGTTGTGGCCTCACTGCTGGTTTTCCCGTTTGCCACTAATTTGGCATGGGATATAGTGATTTTGAAAAATCCTCAAACCTCATTGGTTGAGTGGCGGCATGGAGTGTTCACGTTGTATGGTATTGTGTATCTGTACATTGGCGATTATCTTGGTCCCCGTCATTTGGCAAAGTGGATACCTGTTGTTTGTGCAATAGCTGGCTTGACATTGTTGTCGATTGAAACAATTGCAGTTGTCAATAGAACACATTGCCAGTTTGAAGGAGGAAATTATTGTTTCCCTACTTATGGGGCTATGTTGCTGTCGGTCGCTCTTTTTTTGCTTATTAAGGATTGGAATCCCCGGTCCAAAAGTGTTAAACGAGTTATTTCGTTCTTGGGCAGCAATGCCTTGGGCATTTATATATTTCATTTAATTCTGATGATTGTGGTCGGTGTTTGTTTTCCCGTTTTTTATGATATGGTTGTTCATCCGGTAGTCGCCATTTTGATAGCGATGGGGTACACAATCGTATCGGCCATGTTATCGGAGTTGATAAAACGTTCACCTGCTGCAATCTTGATGAGATTGTGATTATCTAGGAAAGTTGTTCTAATCGAGATTTTTATCAAAAATAGATATGGAACCAATTGAATTTATTGATCCTTGGTACTACGGTACTGCATACTATATCTTTTTTCTTTTTTTGAGTTGGGCAACGGTGCTTTATTATATTGGTTCTGCTCAACAAAAGATTCTTCGTGCTGAAGGATCTCCAATTCAGTTTGCTGCATTACTGTTGACATTATTTCTTATTTATTTTTTGGGATTAAGGCAAGTTGCTGGCGAATTTGGTGACATGCGTGTTTACTATAATAGCTATAGATTGATGGAGCCAGTTTATGACGCTATCAGTTTCGAGACTGAATGGTTGTGGAAAGATTTTGCTGTATTCTGCCGACATTTACATCTCAATCCCCATGAATATTTTCTTGCTGTTGAGTTTGTATATATTGGCGGCATGTTTTGGTGCGCTTGGCTATTGATGCGCAAGAACCTTTGGATTGCAATGATATACTTCTTTACAGCTTTCTCGTTTTTCTCTTATGGCACCAATGGTATTAGAAATGGAATGGCATGCAGTATTGAGATTGTAGCTTTGTGCTTGTTAACTGATGGTAATATTGTTAAGCGTTTATTTAGCTATTTCTTAATGTTCTTAGCGTTAGGCATACATAGATCTACTATGTTGCCGAGCGCTGCTGCGATTGCATCGCTATATTTCATTAAGGATACAAAGAATGCTCTGCGATTTTGGCTCATTTCAATTGGCATTTCTCTAGTAGCAGGATCAGCTGTCACCAACTTCTTCGCATCTTTAGGTTTTGATGATCGAATGTCAAGTTATTCAATCGATGCATCAGAATCTGATGCTGCAGATGCTTTCTCTCGTACGGGATTCAGGTGGGACTTTTTGCTGTATAGTTCATTTCCTGTCGCTCTGATCTGGTATGTGACTAGGTACAGAAAGTTTACAGATTTGGCCTATACGGTTTTTGCTAATGTATACCTATTGTGTAACGCATTCTGGATTATGGTTATCCGATCATCGTTTTCAAATCGTTTTGCCTATTTGTCGTGGTTCCTTTATCCGATTGTAATGACGTTGCCTTTGCTGCGAATGAATCTTTGGAAGGATCAGGATCGAAAAACAGCCATAATGTTATTTCTTTACTCTGGCTTTACGTTTTTCATGTTTTTTGTATATTATTTTGGAACAACTGGTTTTAGGGGATTTGATCAGTATTGGTGGAGAGAGTGATAAACAAATTCCGATAATTTCTTTTGATAGTGGTAGATAGCACTAATCAACATGTGGTTTTCGACAAAAGAATGACAAGCATCGTCAAAGGCGTTGCTATTATTTTTATGCTATTGTTGCATTGTTATGAAACTGGCGATTACGATATAGCGTTGAATCTTGATTATTCCCTCTTTTCGAGATGTTATCATGTTTTCAAGATATGTATTGGTATTTTCGCTTTCCTGGTTGGTTATGGTTATGCTTTTTCTCAGGCCAAGGATTTGAAATATAGTGTTAAGCATATCATAAAACTGCTGATACCGTTTTGGATCATTATATTTGTTTTCACTTGGCCTTTGTGTTTGAGTGAGGTATTAAATTCCGACGTCGTAACGCTTGTATATAACTTGTTTGGCATCAGTTCCTATTTTAATTATTATAGTTGGTTTGTTTACTTCTTTATTTTTGCAATGATTGTGATGCCATTTATGGCTAGATTCATTGCGCATAGACCAGTTCGTAATGCAGTAATATCAATAGTTATAGCTTATCTGCTTGCGGTTGCAGTGCATGAAATCCCATCGTTGTTGAATTTACTTGGGTTTAAGGTTTCAGACATCATTGACAATCAACCTCTTTTGGCGTTGTTTAATTGCATGATGATGACGCCGGTCATGATTTTAGGCTTTCTTTTTGCACATCAAGGTTATTATGAAAAGATTGAAATCCAACGGCTTTCAAGTATCGAAACTTTGGTTGTATGTGGCTTGATGTTGTTTATTCCACTAGTCCTAAGGTTTTATAGGAGTGCTGTATTCGCATTCCAGCTGGATTTTTTCTACGCTCCAATAGTCATTTGTGCCATAGTGGTGTTTTTCAATAAGTTTAAATGTTTGGCATTTAGAAAGGTATTGATCAAAATGGGCGAGGTGAGCGTATATATGTGGTTCTTTCATGCCTTGTTTTTTACTAAGGCAGTCAGATGGTTTTACCAACCCGTAATCACCATTTTCAGTGACATTAATTTAGTGGCTTTATGGACGATGATCCTTACTTTCTTTGCGTCATGGCTCATCAAGACCATTGTTGATGCGTTGACGGTCAGATTAATTGGCGTAAAGTGAATGATATAAATGGTAATGAATTCAGAAAAAGGTAGGATAGTATGGATAGATCTGGCTAAGGGAATATGTATATTCCTTGTAGTCTTCCATCATGTTACCGTTGCTCTGAATATAGATTACCCTTTCAGCACACAACTGACCTCATTTAGAATGCCTTTATATTTTATTCTTTCAGGTCTTTTTTTCAAACAATACGAGGGTTTTGTAGGCTTTTTAAAGAGAAAAACAAATAAGTTATTAATACCATTTTTGTTTTTTCTGTTGATGACCTCTGTCTTACCCTGTTGGTTCATTCGGCATGACCTTTCATTAAAGTACTTTTTTACCGAAATGAATGGCCCCCTTTACAATTATACGATATGGTTCTTGCTATGTCTTTTCGAGATAAACCTCCTGTTCTATTTTATTCAGTGGATAGCAAGTTTAGTTGATTCTAAGCATCAGACCTTAATAGTTACATTGCTGTCGGTTTGTTTGGGAATTTGTGGGCTTATAATAGGCATTTATGGACAAACTATACCTCTGTATATTGGGACAACATTAACTGCACTGCCTTTCTTCGCCTTTGGCTGGTGGTTGCGACGTCATAGTAATTTCCTGTTTTCGCCACTCAATTTACGATATGATTTGCCTTTGATGGTGATATGTGGAATTGTCGTTTTTTGTTGCGCATCTTATGTAGTCTTTAGCTTTAATTTGATTCCAAAAGAAGGGGCTTTTTTTGTGCATTTGTGTGGTATCTCTGGAACGATGATGGTCTTAATCCTTGCCAAAATTTTGAAACACATACCTCTTGTTTCGTTTTGGGGACGGTATTCAATTATGGTATTATGTACCCACGAGGTTGTGATATTAGTATTGGCGGGCTTAATAGGTAAAGTGCTACACGGGATGCCTCTTTTGATAGCGGTCATAGTGTTAACATTATTGATATGCCATCTCTTGATTTTGTTCATGAAAAAGTATATGCCTCATGTAACAGCACAGAAGGATCTAATTCCAATTTGAACTCAATAGCAGTATGAAGATTCTCCATGCGATAACATCATTATATACTGGTGGCGCAGAGCGTCTAATGGTTGAGTTGTTGCCGTTATTAAAAGAGAATGGCAACAATCAGGTTGACTTGCTGCTTATCAATGGGGTTGAAACCCAATTTAAAAAGACGATTGTGCAGAAAGGTTTGAACCTTATATCACTATCTACCACCAATGATGTTTACAATCCCAAGAACATCATGCGGATGAGGCCGTACATGAGACAGTATGATATTATCCACACTCATAATACTGCTTGCCAGCTGTTCGTGCCTATCTCATTGTTGTTCACTGCGGCAAATCCCCTGTTAGTGACCACTGAACATAACGCAATCAACAGGAGACGTACAAGACGCTGGATGAAACCGGTCGATCGTTGGATGTACAGTCGTTATAATGCGATAGTATGTATAGCCGATCAGACCCGTCAAAATCTTGAGGATTATATTGGGAAACAGGATAAAATCCACACGATATATAATGGCGTTGACATTAGCCGATTTATTCGGCCTATCAAGGATGTTTCTGCTAATGATCAGTATGTGATAACGATGGTTTCGGCTTACCGCGTTCAGAAGGATCATGAAACCTTGATGAGGGCAATGACTCATTTGCCCGACAATTATCGTCTTCAACTTGTTGGAGGAGGCGAGAAGGCGGACAGCGAGCGGCTGCATTCCTATTGCAACGACCTGGGTATCGCTGATAGAGTTGCTTTTATGGGGGTACGGCAAGATATCCCTGAAATTTTAGAGCAAAGTGACTTTGTCGTACTGTCATCACATTGGGAGGGTTTATCTTTGTCGTGTATTGAAGGCATGGCTTCGGGTCGGCCGTTTATTGCAAGTGACGTAGATGGCTTAAGAGAAGTCGTCGGTGGCGTGGGTGCGCTTTTTGCTCATGGGGATGATAGGGCACTTTCTGATATCATTCTGCGTTTGAGTGCAAATCCTGATGAATACAAAACTGTTGCCACGCGTTGCCAGGAGAAGGCTAGTGAGTATGATATCTCTGTCATGGCAAGTAACTATTTGCGACTATACAAGTCATTAATCAATTCTAAAGGAATAGAAAAATAATGGTTCCATTAACTGTTTTTACACCAGCATATAATAGGGCTCACACCATTTGGCGCACTTATGAAAGTTTGTGTCGCCAGACCAGCAAGGAATTTGAATGGCTGGTTGTAGATGATGGGAGTACTGATGATACCAAGTCGTTGGTCGCATCTTGGCTAACTCAACAACAAGGCTCTCTAGGAACTGTATTTGAAGGCGAGTGTGCCGCTGGCTTTAAGATAAAATATATCTGGAAGGAGAATGGAGGCTTGCATACAGGCTATAATACAGCCTATGCCAACATTGAAACTGAACTCTGTGTATGCATCGATAGCGACGACTGGATGCCCGATGATGCAGTTGAGAAAATAATGAAGTGTTGGCGAGAAAAAGGAGGAGAACAATATGCGGGTATTATGGGATTGGACTTTGACACCGAGGGCAAACCTTTGGGCGGTTTTTTCCCCGAGGAACTTACAGAAGCCTATTTTCTCGATATGTACATCAAGAATATCCATCGGGCTGACTCCAAAGAAGTGATGCGCACCGACTTGATGAAAAAGGTGGCGCCACAAGTGGGATTTGAGGGCGAAAAGAACTTTAATCCTGTTTACATGCTGCTCCAAGTATGCGATGATTATCCCTTGTTGGTATTGAATGAGAATCTCTGTATAGTCGAGTATCAGCAGGATGATAGCATGTCACGTGGTATATACCGCCAATATGTCAACAGCCCGAGGAGTTTCGCAAAACTGCGTTTAATGGAGATGAAATTGAAACGCAACACTTTTAAGAACCGTTTCCGCTCTGCTGTGCATTATGTGTCAAGTTGTATGTTGGCCGGTGATGGTTGCTGGTTGAGTCAGGCATCCAACAAATGTCTGGTTCTAGCCGCATCACCTTTGGGCTTGCTTCTTTACTTCTTTATTAAGTATAAAACTAAATGACAAAGTATTCAATTGCAATTCGAACATTAGGCACGTCTGGTGATAAGTTTGTCCGCGAACTTGAATCTATCAAAAGGCAGACCATTCAACCTGAAAAGGTTGTCATCTACATTGCAGAAGGGTATAAACGCCCCGAATACACTATTGGCAAAGAAGAATACGTATGGGTCAAAAAGGGCATGATGTATCAACGGGTGTTGCCGTACGATGAAATTGATACACCCTTAATCATGTTACTGGACGATGACGTTGAACTGGCCGATGACAGTGCTGAGAAAATGCTGGCAGCCTTAGTTGATCATCATCTGGATTGTATTGCAGCTGTTACGTTTAGGAATTACTTGATTCCGCTCTCTAAGAAGTTTTATATCGCTGCAACTAATCTTGTATTTCCTCACTGGAGCGATACGTGGTCCGTTAAGATTCATAGCAATGGAAGTTTCAGCTACAATAATCACATCACTAGGGATGTATATCTTTCACAAAGCGCGTCCGGACCAGCATCCTTGTGGAAGAAGAACGTATTTCATGATTTGCATCTTGAAGACGAATTGTGGCTGGAGCAGTTTGGATTCCCGTTTGGTGAGGATGTTGTGATGTTCAATAAACTGTATAAGAATGGATATCGTTTAGGAATGCACTACAATTGTGGAGTGAAACACCTCAATGCTCAATCATCTAGCAGTGGCTTTCAACGTAATCCTAAAAAGTTTCATACGCGTTCGATGGCCTCTCTGATGATATGGTACAGGACCTGTTATAATCTAAACAGTTTGCCGTTCATTAAGAAAGCATGGGCTACAATAGCCTTTACATTCAAGACGCTATGGTTGTTCCTGGTTCATATCGGAGCATCTGTTTATTTGCGTTCTCCCAAAGTCCTTTGGTATTATTCCAAGGGCATTTATGATGGCTTGAATATGATAAGAGCAAGAGAGTTTCAACAAATCCCAAATTATATTCTTGAACGATGAGAATACTGCATGTGATTACAATGCTAGATATCGGCGGTGCAGAGCATCTGCTAGTAGATATTTTGCCATTAATACGCGATGCGGGCCATGACGTTGAACTGTTATTGTTTAATGGTGTTGATACACCTTTTAAAAAGGAGCTGGAGGATAAGGGAATTAAAATCCATGAATTATCTCATGGAAAAGACGTCAAAAACTATTATAAAGAGGTTTACGATCCATTCCATATCATCAGATTAAGAAAATATTTACATGGCTATGATATCATTCACACTCATAATTTCATTTGTCAATTATATGTAGCTTTATCGAACACGTCAACACCATTGGTTACAACTGAACATAGTACTAATAATCGGCGTCGATCGATGAAATGGTTTAAGAAGATAGACCAGTGGATGTATAGTCGTTATTCAGCTGTAATTTGCATAGCTGATGAGACGAGAACCAGTTTGGAGACATATATCGGTAAACGAGATAATATCTATACTATTAATAATGGTATTAATATTAAAAGGTTCTTAAGGCCTGTAAAAGACATTTCAAAGCAGCATGTTTTCGATGTTACAATGGTAGCTGCATTAAGGACCGAAAAAGACCATGAAACTCTAATAAAAGCTATGAAGCGTCTGCCTGAAAACTATCGATTGCGTATAGTAGGAGATGGAGTTAAGGTAAATGAATTAAAGGCTTTTACTGAACAGATGTCTATGAATAGTAGGGTCATTTTTACGGGGCCAAGATTAGATATTCCTGATGTTTGGGAACAGTCTGATGTTGCAGTTCTGTCGTCTCATTGGGAAAGTTTCGGTCTGGCAGCAGTAGAGGCCATGGCAGCTGGACGTCCAATGATTGCTAGTGACGTTGGGGGCTTGCATGATGTCGTAGGTGGAGCAGGCTTGCTTTTTCGTCATGGTGATGAAAAGGAACTTGCAACCAAGATTCAATGGCTTTGTGAACATCCTGATGAGTATCGTGAAGTGGCAAAAAGATGTCAAGAACGAGCCCAACAATATGACATCTCAATCATGGCTGAGAATTATCTGCGGTTGTATGATACTATACTTAGCTTCAAATGTTGACGGATTATTCGGTCTATTTGTATTATTATAATGTGGCATATTGATAGTCTGCTAATAATTGAATGTTTTTCTTTTAATGTCTGAAGCTCTTATTTAATAAAACTGAATGACTTTCTTTGGCGTTTATGGTATCGCTTCAATTGAACGGTACTTGAAGTAGGTCTTTTATCGTATTTCTCATTAAAAATGAAAAAAATTATTCGAAGTACCACAGTGCCGACATCGTTGAATTCGTTTTGTCGGGATATGTTGAAGGAGTTGTCACGGGAATATGAGGTTGTGGCGGTTTCTTCTCCAGGTAAGGAACTTAATGAGGTAGGGGAGCGTGAGGGTGTAAGGACCATTGCGGTTCCGATGGAAAGGCATATCTCATTGGTGAAAGACTTGAAGTCGTTGTGGCGAATGTGGCGGGTTTTGAAACGTGAAAAGCCTGATATGATTCACTCGATGACTCCAAAAGCAGGTCTTATGAGCATGATGGGTGGATGGTTGGCAGGAGTGCCTATTAGGGTGCACACTTTCACTGGGTTGGTTTGGCCAACATCAAGCGGCATTAAACGCCGTGTCCTCATGGCTACCGATTGGTTGACTTGTGCTTGCGCAACTCACATTATCCCAGAAGGAGAAGGAGTGAAAAATGATTTACTTAATCACAGCATCACACATAAACCAATCAAGGTGCTTGGCTATGGCAATATTAAGGGCATCGACTTGGAGCACTATAATCCTGAATTATTCGACAAAAGGTTAGATGATGCTGGATTCACTTTTGTCTTTGTTGGTCGCATAGTCCGTGATAAGGGAATGAATGAGTTGATTTCAGCATTTGATCGTTTGCATCTTGAATACCCAGAGACTCGGCTGGTCTTGGTTGGTCGACGTGAGGACAATCTTGATCCCGTATCCCAAAAGACACTCGATCGAATCGAACTAGGAGAGGGTATAGAGGCTGTTGGCGGTCAGCATGATGTGAGGCCTTTTTATGCCGAAGCCGATGCTCTCGTGTTTCCAAGTTACCGCGAAGGTTTTCCAAATGTGGTCATTGAGGCGGGTGCAATGGGTCTCCCCAGCATTGTGACCGATATCAATGGCTCTCGAGAAATCATTATTGATGGAAAGAATGGTGTTATTATCCCGCCACAAAACGAGCAAGCATTATATCAAGCCATGAAACACTTTGTGGAAAACCCTAACGAAATCAAGACCATGGCCGCAAATGCCCGCCAACTTATCGCTTCTCGTTTTGAGCAAGGCTATGTACGGCAGTGCCTTTATGATTTCTATCATGAGATTCTAAACAGCAATTAATGTGAAAGGTATATATAAAAACTACGTTAAGAGGGCTTTGGGATTTATCATCTCTCTTATGGCACTTATATGTTTGTCACCATTATTATTAGTAGTGACTATTTGGCTGCATTTTGCGAACAAGGGTGCTGGCGCGTTTTTCTTACAGGAACGCCCAGGCAAAAACGGCAAGATCTTTAAAATTGTCAAGTTCAAAACCATGACTGACGAACGCGATGCTAATGGTAAGTTATTGCCTGACGCAAAGCGGTTGACGAGAGTGGGGCGTTTTGTGCGATCGACTAGCATTGACGAGTTACCGCAGTTGTTCAATGTCTTGCTGGGCGATATGGCCATCATTGGGCCTCGCCCATTACTGGTTCAGTATTTGCCACTATATTCTAAAGAACAAGCCCGTCGTCATGAGGTCCGGCCTGGAATAACAGGTTGGGCTCAATGCCATGGACGCAATACGCTGTCATGGAACGAGAAATTCTGTCTTGATGTATGGTATGTTGATCATTGCAGCTTCATGACTGACATTCAAGTGATTTTCACTACGATTAAGAAAGTGATTGTCAGGGACGGTATATCCCAAGATGGTCAAGCAACAATGGAAGTATTTAATGGAAAAAACTAATGTATCTTTACGGAGCAAGCGGACACGCTAAAGTCATTATTGACATTCTGAATGCATCAGGTGTTAAGGTAGATGCATTGTTTGATGATGATATGTCAATTAGAGAATTGATGGATATTCCAGTGAAACATTTCTGGAATCATGAATCCCCGTTGATAATCAGTATTGGTAATAATTTCTCGCGTAAACAGATTGCCGAGAAGTTGCAGTGTGATTATGGCGTTGCCATTCATCCCTCTGCAGTTATTTCACCACATGCAACAATAGGAGAGGGAACGGTTATAATGCAAGGAACTATCATTCAGAGTTCTGCGAAAATCGGAAAGCATTGTATAGTCAACACAGGAGCATCCATAGACCACGAATGTGTGATTGAAAACTATGCCCACATTTCTCCCAAAGCGACATTGTGTGGTAATGTCTCTGTAGGAGAAGGTGCTTGGATTGGTGCCGCAGCAGTGGTCGTGCCTGGTGTTCGAATTGGCAATTGGAGTGTGGTTGGTGCTGGCGGTGTGGTCTTAAACGATATACCAGATGGAGTTGTTGCTTATGGCAATCCCTGTAAGGTAAGGTCAGTTCACGAAGCCGGCTTCTCAAAACGCATTGCTATTTATGGTGCAGGTGGCTTAGGGCGTGAAGTGGCTGGCGGCATTCAACGTATTAATCGTGCAGGGATGGGTAACTGGGAACTTGTAGGATTCTATGATGATGGTAAACCAAAGGGATTTAAGGTCTCTCATTTGGGTGAGGTGCTTGGAGGTATGACTGAGTTGAATGCAGTTGATGAACCGATGGCGCTCGCTATTGCTGTAGGTACTCCTGTATCTCGTAAAATGATTCATGATCGTATTACCAATCCTAATATCAGTTTCCCTAACTTGATTTCACCATCGTTTAGGGTGTTAGACCCATCTACTTTTAAAATAGGCGAAGGTAATATTATTCAGGACAATTGCAGTGTGACTTGTGATGTTATCATAGGAGACTACAACGTCTTCAACGGCTCTAATGTGTTAGGCCATGATGTGATAGTCGGCGACTTTAATGTGTTGATGCCGGGTGTTCGCCTTTCAGGAGAAGTAACTATTGGTGATAAAAACCTGCTTGGTGTGGATAGCGTTATCCTCCAAAGAATACGAATGGGTGATAATGTGACTCTTGGTGCTGGTAGTGTGTTGATGACCAAGCCAAAAGATGGTCATACTTATGTCGGTGTGCCGGCTAAGAAATTTGAATTTGAATAAAACTGGTAAGCAAATGGAATTCAATCCTTTTTCGTTGGCGGGCAAGACTATCCTGGTGACTGGCGCCTCTTCGGGTATTGGCCAGACAACAGCGATTGTATGTAGCCAAATGGGTGCAACGGTCGTTATCACTGGTCGAGATGAGGAACGTCTGCAGGCTACCTTTGATCAGCTGGCTGCAGCCCAAGAAGAGCATGTGAAATTGCTGGCCGACTTGACAATACCTGATGAGGTTGACCGCCTTGTGGCCTCATTGCCGCCATTGGATGGCGCAGTATTGTGTGCTGGAAATTCAACGACTCTGCCACTGCAGTTCGGCTCTCGTGAGAAGTTTAATGAGATGTTTGACGTTAACTTCTTTGCGCCTGTCGAGTTGTTACGATTGATGTATAAAAAGAAGGTGTTGCAGAAGGGCGCTTCGGTTGTGCTGATTGCCTCGATTGGGGGGACACATAGCTTTATGCCTGGAAATGGAGTGTATGGTGCCTCAAAGGCCGCATTGAACTCAGTCATGAAATATGCTGCCCGTGAGTATGCCTCCCGCAAGGTGCGTGTCAATAGCATTTGTCCGGGCATGGTGGACACTCCGCTTATACATCGTGGTACCATCACCGAGGATCAACTCGCCGAGGATGCTAAGCGTTATCCCCTGGGTCGCTATGGCCGTCCTGAGGATATCGCTAACGGTGCGGTTTATCTGCTTAGCGACGCTTCGAGTTGGCTGACGGGGCATGATTTGGTTATAGATGGTGGCTTTTCTGTTTAATTTTTTGCAAAATCTTTGTGTTTTTAAAAAATAAAACTACTTTTGCAGGCACAAAAATTGGAATTTGAATGGAATAATCACATATTAAAGGGTTTTTTTGACACAAATGAATATTACAGAATTTATCGAAAACTTTGCTTCGCAATTTGATGATACTGAACCCGACGCATTTGCATCTGACACCAAATTCAAGCAGTTAGACGAATGGTCTTCATTAACTGCATTATCAATTATTGCCATGATTGACGATGAGTACAATGTCATTATTAAGGGAAATGACATCTTGAACTCCGAAACAATTGAGGATCTATATAAAATTGTTGAGAAGCAGCAATAAAGAATCATTGCTGGATATTTCATGGAAACTCAAGTCAAGCAAATCATTGCTCAGGTTCTGAATGTGGAGCTTGACAAAATTACCGATGATCTTTCTGCGGGAGACATTCCCGAGTGGGACTCGGTTGGCAATCTTGCGATAATTAGTACAATAGAACAGGAGCTGGAATTGGAATTCCCGCTAGAGGATCTTTTTGACCTCACTTCGGTAAAATCAATTATCGATGAGGTTAATCAACTCAAGCATGTTTAAAGTCGATCACAGTCATGTGCTCGCTTCAATAGTTGGCCATGCAATAACCAGCCCCGACAAGGTCGCCCTTGTCGAGGGTAGTGTACGGGTAACCTATGCCCAACTGGTGGCTAACATTGAGTGTGCAGCCAGCTATCTGCAGTCAATGGGGCTCAAGCATGGTGACCGCATTGTGTTGTCTGCTCAAAAGGAACCAGGCTTTGTCTATCTCTACCTGGCGGCCCATCTCATTGGCGTGGTCAATGTCGTGGTCGATTCAACACTCCCTGCCGATCGGCTTGATTACATTATGGGTGTTATCCAACCAGCTGCAGTTTTTGGTAATCACTTGAAGCTGGAAGGCAAGACTGTCATCCCTATTGATGATATCAACTTTGAGTGCCAGTCAGTTAAGCAGTTGCAACTACTCAGTTTGCATGATAGCGATGTGGCCGATGTGATGTTCACTACGGGCACGACTGGCCGCCCAAAGGGTGTATGCCTTACTCATGCCAATATAGCGGGCTCAGCCAATAATACCAATGGATTTATTGGCACTATGGCGGATGACGTTGAGGCATTGGCATTGCCCTTGAGTCATTCGTTCGGCCTTGGCCGGTTGAGATGCGTTCTCATGGCTGGCGCAACTCTTGTGTTGGTGGGCAGTTTTGCTAATCTAAAAACTTTTTTTGCGATAATTGAGAACGAGCAGGTGACTGGATTTGGCATGGTGCCTGCTGTGTGGCAATATATCAAACGGTTAAGCGGCAATCGGATTGCGAAGTTTGCTGATCAGATTCGTTATATTGAAATCGGAAGCGCTTCTATGTCTCTAGAGGATAAGCGGTTGCTTATGGAATTGTTTCCAGACACCCGCATCTGTATGCATTATGGCTTGACTGAGGCTTCACGTGCCATGTTCACCGAGTTTCATGAGGCTGTGGGGCATTTGGATGCCATAGGGCGTCCAGCTTCACCATTAGTCGAGGCATGTGTGCTCGATGAAGATGGTCACCCTGTGAGTGCAGGAGAAGATGGTGAAATTTGCATTCGTGGCAATATGGTAATCAGTTCATATTTCCTGGACGAGGATAATAAGGACTGTTTCCATGACGGCTGGTTCCGCACTGGAGACTGGGGACATCAGGACTCCGATGGACTGTTCTATCTTACGGGCCGCAAGAAAGAGCTGATCAATGTGGGTGGCGAGAAAGTGAGCCCAATAACTATTGAGGAAGCCATTTTATCGTTCGGGATTGCTGATTGCGCATGTATTGGGGTACCTGATCCTAATGGTGTCCTAGGCGAGGTGCCCAAGGCATTTTTGGTCAGTGGAAGTGGTGTAGCTCAAGTGCCTACAATCGACGAAATCAAGCGCCATCTTGCGTCTAGATTGCCATCACATGAAATACCAGTCGAGTGGGAGTGGGTTAATAGTATCCCCCGCACGTCTTCAGGCAAAATTCAGCGCCTGAAACTTAAGAAATAAACCACATCAATAAGATATGTCACAATTAACTATAAACAATGTACGCATTGCGGGCATGAGTGCTTGTGTGCCTTCTACTGTAGAAGATAATCTCACGCTTCCCATCTATAAAGATGAGCACGAGGCCCACAAGGTAATTGCTTCAACAGGCATCGAGCGCCATCACAAAGTGGAGCCGGGTACAACTGCTTCGGACCTTACCGTGAAAGCGGTGGAAGCCTTGCTCGAGAATATGGGTTGGGAGTCTCAGGATATTGACTGCTTTGCCTACGTATGTACTTCTAGGGATTATATAGCACCTCAGACAGCTTGTGTACTTCAGGACCGTTTGAAATTGCGTCATGATTGCTGTGTGTTTGACCTTCCGTTTGGATGTTCAGGATGGGTCTATGGCATGAGTATTGTCGGCTCATTGATGTCCCATGGAACCTTCAAACGTGCCATTCTGGTTGCTGCTGAGACCAATACGCAAAACCGTAATCCTCGTGATACTGCTGTGCGACCTCTGTTCGGTGATGCGGCTACCGCAACGGCTTTGGAATATGATCCTGAGCAGTCTCGCCCCATGAATTTCATGTATGGTGTTGATGGTAGCGGCTTTGAGGCAGTATGGGCACCATACGGCGGAATGCGCCATCCGGTTACCCATGAAGCCCTTGAGGAAAAGGAGGTGACTCCGGGTGTGTTCAGGCGTGGTATCGACATGGTTGTCAATGGCATGGACGTGTTCGGTTTTGCCATCAAGCAGCCGCCTCGCTCATTGAAGGAGCTGATCGAGACCTTCAATATTGATGTAGATAGTGTGGATCTGTTGTTGTTGCACCAGGCCAACAAATTCATCGATGAGAAAATCCGTAAAGCCGTTAAGATTCCAGCTGAGAAGACGCCATATTGTTTAGAAGAGTATGGCAATGTGACTAGCGCCTCCATTCCGTTGACGATGGTGACACGATGCCGTGAACAGCTTTCGGGCAACGAAAAGCATTGTGTCGCATGCGGCTTCGGCGTGGGCTTGGCTTGGGCTAGCATGGAGTTTTATGCAGGTCAGGTCAAATTCTCAGACGTGATTATCTATTGATTTTTATTCAAGAGGTATGGAGCAATACATCAATTCAAACAAAGAATACCACTGGGGAGACTGGTACTTCAAGTCTCACGTGATGGCGCCTGGCTTTGATTACAAGGCCCACAAGAAAGAAATGTCGCCCTATTATGAGCAGCGGGATTTCAAGGTCTCGATGATGTTTGCCGACTATTTTTCACGGCTGAATGGCATCATTAGCGACCGCTACCTCTCGATGGACGTGTATTATTTCTACGTGATACCATCGCTCAACCGATATGATTTCAAGGATGCCTATCTTGACAAAAATATCTACAGTGATCTGTTCCCTGATGTGAAACAGCCTGTAACTGTTATCAAGAATATGCACGGCATCTTCTACTGCAACGGTGACGAGATCAACCTAGATGAGGCAATCGCCGAAGTGAATAAGGCTGGTGGTGAACTAATGATTAAGCCCACAGTTGAGACATGTAATGGTGAAGGCGTCGAGCAGATTAGGGATTTCAGCCTTGATGGCCTGAGGGCGTTGTTTTCCCGTTACGGCTTCAATTTCATTGTTCAGGAGAAGGTGAAGCAGCACCCCGACTTGCAACAGGTGAATGCCACCTCGCTCAATTCGATGCGTCTGTATACCTATCGCCACACAGATGGTTCCTATGAGTTCTTGTATCCGTTTGCGCACATGCGATTTGGCGGAAAGGGTTCCATCAAGGATAATGTTTCCCAAGGCGGAGGCACTTGTCTGATTCGTGAGAATGGAGAAGTGGATGACAAGGTGTTCAGGTTTAAGAGTCTGGAGGTCTCATCGCTGAAACAAGAGACTGGCGTTGAACATCTGGTTGTACCTAATTATCAAGGGGTAATTGATACCTTGCTGAAGATGCATCGTCGATTGCCTTACTTTGATTTCGTGGGTTGGGATGTGACAGTATTGCCCAGTGGCGATCCGCTCTTCATTGAGTTCAACCTCGTGCCAAGTGTCGAAGGCCCTCAGATGATGGCGGGGCCCATGTTCGGTGACTGCTTGGAAGAGGTGCTCGGTCGGGCACGGCAAGTAGAGTGCACTCGTGTGCATACCTATAAGAAGTTGTTTGGCAGGGACTTGCAGTTTTATCTCCACATGCAGTGATGCCTTCTGCAATATTTGAGCAGGGCCGCCGTTAAATAATATAGAAAAGAACTGTTTAGCCAATGATTATCCGTCAGGTTGTCAATTCGATATTCCGCTCTTGCAGTTACATTGTGTCGCGGGATCAGCAATCCTGGCTGATTGATTGTGGTGATGTGGATCAGATCTTGCCTCTCATCGATGGCACCTTGTGTGGCGTGATGCTCACCCATGCTCATTTTGACCACATCTATGGTTTGAATACTTTGTTGTCGTTATTTCCTTCAATGCCCGTGTACACCAGCAAGGCAGGGCTAGACGGATTGCTTGACGACAAGATGAATTTCTCACGGTACTATGGTGACCCCCTTGTACTGGAGAAGCCTGGAAATGTCAGAACAGTGAATGATGGAACGACCATCGACCTCATGAATGGCATTCAGGCAAAGGCGGTTTTTACACCGGGGCATAGTCCCTGTTGTGTGACATGGATTATTGGCGACGCGGTTTTCACGGGAGATAGTTACATTCCTGGAGTTAAGACTGTGGCCAACATTCCTCACTCCGACAAACACATGGCGGCACAGAGCGAGTCCGCCATTAGACAACTGGCTGAGCATCGGGCCATTTATCCTGGTCATGCGCCAGCCTTGTAAACTAAAAAGAAATTTTCATTTTTAACCACAATGGCAAACAACAAGATATTATTGTGTCTCGCGCACATGAGCGGTCAAGAGATGAAGTACATTCAGGAGGCTTTTGATACTAACTGGGTTGTGCCTCTTGGCCCTAATGTGAATGCTTTTGAAGAAGATTTGGAGCAATTGTGCGGTGAGGGCAAGCATGTAGTGGCTTTGAGCTCAGGCACGGCAGCCATCCACTTGGCACTTGTCAATCTGGGGGTGGGCCGTGATGATGAGGTAATTTGCCAGTCGATGACGTTCTCGGCAAGTGCCAATCCGATTACTTATCAAGGTGGCGTTCCCGTGTTTGTTGACAGCGAAGTCGACACTTGGAACATGGATCCTAACCTGCTTGAGGATGCCATCAAGGACCGTATTGCCAAAACTGGACGTAAACCTAAGGCCATTATACCAGTATACCTGTATGGCATGCCTGGCAAGATTGACGACATCATGGAAATTGCCCGCCGATATGAAATTCCTGTCATTGAGGACTCGGCCGAGGCCTTTGGCTCCCGTTACCGTGGACAGCTGTGCGGCACATTCGGCGACTTTGGTATCATGAGTTTTAATGGTAACAAGATGATTACCACCAGTGGTGGCGGTGCGCTCATCTGCCCCGATGAGGCCACTAAGAAGAAAACCATGTTCTATGCTACCCAAGCCCGTGAGCCCATGCCCTATTACCTCCACAAGGAGATAGGTTACAATTATAGGATGAGCAACATCTGTGCCGGTATCGGGCGGGGGCAGATGACCGTACTTGATGAGCACTTGGCTCACCACAAGCACCTGTGCGACCGTTATGTGCAGTTGTTTGCCGATATTGACGGCATTGATGTACACGTCAATAGTAACGAATTTATGGACAGTAACTACTGGCTCAACACGATTACCATTGACCCGGCTAAGACAGGTACTGACTATGACGCGGTACGTTTGCATCTGGATGCTTGCAATATAGAGTCACGTCCATTGTGGAAACCCATGCACACTCAGCCTGTTTTCTCGGGCGCTCCTGCTTATGTCAATGGCGTGAGCGAGGAACTGTTCTCTAAGGGATTATGTCTGCCAAGTGGCCCTTGGGTGAGTGATGCAGATGTGGAGCGCGTTGCAGCCGAGATTATCTCATGCTGCAAGAAGTGATAACCCCGGATAAATAAAGTTTGTAGAACTATGAAGATAGCAATCTATGGAGCAGGTGGCTTTGGAAAAGAGGTCGCTTGTCTTATCGAAAGAATCAACAACAACGGTGGCAACTGGGAACTGATCGGTTTCTATGATGACACCAAGCCTGCTGGCTCCTCTGTATCCCGATATGGTCTTGTCCTTGGAGGTATGGAAACGCTGCAGCAGGTCAATCAGCAGTTGGCTGTCGCGATCGCCATCAACGACAACAAGGTGGTTCGCCGCCTGCGGGAGAGCATCAACAATCCTCATATCATATTTCCCAACCTCATTGATCCGTCACTGTTCTTAGTTGACAAGCAGACGGTTATCATGGGTGAAGGCAATATCATTCAAAATGATTGTATGATTTCGTGTGATGTCACCATGGGTGATTTCAATCTCATCAACGACCATGTCGTCGTGGGACACGACAATCACATCGGCAGTTTCAATGGCCTGATGCCGGCCGCTCACTTGTCTGGTGGTATCACTATCGGTGACAACAACCTGCTGGGCGTTGCCAGCGTTGTGTTGCAGGGCATGGAGATCGGTAATGGTGTCACACTGGGTGCTAACAGTGTGCTCATGACCCAACCCAAGGATAACAGCACTTACCTGGGTGTGCCTGCTAAGAGATTTGACTTTTAAGCTCAAATCTTTCCCCCTAGCAAGACCATAATCATCTAGACTAGCCATTTTTTATCATTTTTGCAGTAAATATTTTTCAAAAGGGTGCTGGTTTAAGTTTTTTTATGTATTTTTGCACCCCGAAAAAATAAACACTGAGTTTTTGCGTTATTAATTGCAGAAATGACTTTGGTTGAATTCATAGATAATTTCGCAGATCTGTTTGACGAAACAGATCATGACACTATATCGGCCTCTACCAGGTACAAAGAACTGGCAGAATGGTCTTCTCTACTTGCCTTGTCGGTCATCGCGATGATAGATGAGGAATATGATGTTGAGTTCCGTGGCGACGACATCCGCTGCAGCAATACCGTTGAGGACTTGTATAACATCGTTGAGGCTAGAGTAGGATGATGTGAAAAGAATGCGATGATTGCTTACCGCGGCCAAGGCTGATGGTATGTTTTCCTTATAGGTCTATGAAATGAAACCACACATTTAAACCTTCCGCAATACCGCGGAAACCAATTTTTCTTTATGGCCAAAATTACTTATCATGGCGTGGGCATCAAGGCCCTTAGCGCTTGTGTGCCCTGTGATATCGTTTACAACAAGGATCTGGGCTACCTCATTCCCGAGGAAGAAATAGAGAAGACAATCAATAACATCGGCATTGAGCAGCGTCGCATTGCAGCTCCCGATGTAATGGCAAGCGACTTGTGCTTCAAGGCTGCTCAGCAGTTGATGGCCGATAACCATATCCAGCCTGAGAGCATTGACGTGCTGTTGTTTATGAGCCAGACGTCAGACTACCGGATTCCTGCGACCTCATGCCTGTTGCAGCACCGTTTGGGCTTGCCCCGTGAGACGATGTGCTTTGATATATCACTGGGCTGCTCAGGCTACTTATTTGCGTTGAGCGCTGCTTTTGCCTATGCGTCCATGGATGGTGTTAATCGTGTCCTGTTGCTGGATGGTGAGACTTTTTCCAAGATTGTTAACCGTCATGACAAGGTAGACTGGCCTCTCTATGGAGACGCTGGTACGGCCACTTTGGTCGAGAAGGGTGATTATGGAGATGCCACTTTCATGCTGAATACCGATGGCAGCGGCGAGGAAGCCTTAAAGATACATGCGGGAATGCGCAATCCCATCACTCCCGAGTCCTGTGTGGAACGAGTGCGTGAGGATGGCAACATCCGCAGCGACCTTGAGGTGTTTATGGATGGCATGGACGTTTTCAATTTTGCGATCAGTAAGGTGCCCAAGAGCATTAAGCTGTTACTCAAAGAGACTGATCGGACTACCGATGACGTGGACTATATGGTATTCCATCAGGCCAACCGCTTCATGATGGATTTCTTCGTCAAGAAATTGAAAATTTCTCCTGATAGGGTGCCCTATTGTATCCATAAGTACGGCAATACCAGTAGCGCATCAATCCCATTGACCATATCCAGCGAGTTGAGCGGAAAGTTGACGGGTGACAACATGGTGCTTATGAGTGGTTTCGGGGCTGGCTTGAGTTGGGGCTCGGCTATCGTGAACATGCGGGACTGCAAGGTGTCGCCTGTTATTGAATACTAACCAGCTATGGATATCAATCACAGTTTGCTCATGTTTGATCACATCGGTATCGCGTGCCGTGATATCGAAAAGACCAAGGCTTTCTATTTGGCCATGGGCTATGAAGCATCCCCTGTGGTTGAAGATACGATTCAGCATGTGCGCATTAGCTTCCTTACAAAAAGTGGTGAACCGAAATTGGAACTGCTTGAGCCTATGGACGAGCAGAGCCCGGTTGCCAGAACTTTGGACACCGTCGGAGTGTCGCCTTATCACCTTTGCTACAGGGTGGTAAATATCGAGGAAGCAATCGCGCAATTACGCGCTCAGCGTTTTCTGCTCGTGAATGGCCCAGTCCCCGCTTGTGCCATGGAGAATAGGCGTGTAGCATTCATGTTTCAAAAGAATAACGGACTCATCGAGCTGGTTGAATCACAAGTGTGATGGATGAGATTCTGCTGACAACCATCATTCCTGTCTATAACACCGGACAATATGTGTTGCGGTGCCTGCAATCTGTTGTGGGGCAGCACATGCAGCCCAGTGACACTGAGGTTCTTGTTGTTGATGATGGTTCTACAGATGACAGTCGTTCTGTCGTTGAGGCATTTGCCCGTGAGCATCCCCAGGTCAAACTGCTTGTTCAAGACAATGCAGGGGTGAGTGCAGCGCGCAATCTGGCGCTGAATCATGCCCGCGGACGTTACATCATGTTTGTCGACAGCGATGATTACTTGTGTGATGATTCGGTGCCGGCCTTGTTGCAGCGTGTACTGGATGAGGATCTGGACGTACTGTCGTTTAACTACTGCTACAAGGATGTACACGGTAATGATCTGCCTCATACCCGTGACGACAACTATGCTTCCACTACGGTGACGACAGGTGTTGACTTCCTGAATGGCCACAGCATGACGCCTTATGTTTGGCGTTTCATCATTCGTCGAGACTTTCTTAATGAAGGAATGTTGCGCTTTGATCCGTCACTTATTGTCTGTGAGGATGGTGCGCTGATTTCCCGCTTCATGCTCAATGCGGGACGTATGGCCCATGAGAACAAGACGGCATATTGTTATGTGAAACGGGCTGACAGTGCAATGCATAATACCGATAGGGATCATCTGCGCCGACGCATATACAGCCAAGTGGATTCTGCCGCTTTGATCAATGCCGCTGCACGTCAGTACGAGTCTGCGACCGGCAATGCAGCACCAGCCAGTGTTGATGGCGTGAGGAATGTTTATCTGTATTTCTCCATGACGAAAGCTCTCACAAGTGGTCTGGTTGATGAGGTATTGCAACGGATCCGTAATGCTGGATTGTTTCCGTTCCCTTGTGTGGGTCCTGAAGCTGACTATCATGGAAAGAAGTGGATTGTGATCCACCGGTTGATGATGCATCCCAGGCTGTGGTCCTTGCTAAGCAAGGTTTATCGCATGATAAAGAAGTAAAATGAGATGACTACTTTTGTCTTTCGCAATCAGACGGTTGAGGCCTTTCTTGGCTATGACGGCATGACTTATTCCGGTTATGCCGATATCAGTCAAGTGCCTGCTGATGTGGACCGTTATATCTGGTTTTATCAAGTTCCTGTCAATCCTGACTCCGCTCAACTGGCCCAAGAGATTGATTCCTATAGAGACCAACTGGAGATCGTACTTGGTCAGGCCGATAACACCAAGCCGTTCATTATATTCTCGCTAGTGGACCTGTTTAATTTGAGACTCACTGGGGATGATACCGCTGTGGCTGATGCTATTTCGGCATTCAATGACCACACGTCTCGGCTGGCAGACTCTATGCCACAGGTCAAATGGGTGGATTTCAGCGAATTCACCTCGGCATATAACGCTGAGACTTTGGTAAACTGGAAGTATTACTTGATGTCTCAGACGTTGCTGAATCCCAAGTTGTCCCATGATTTCCAGGCCTGGTGGAAACGCATTGAAAACCAACTGTTACTGAGGCGCAAGAAATGTCTGGTTTTGGATCTCGACAACACCTTGTGGGGTGGAATCCTGGGAGAAGACGGTGTGGATGGTATCCAGCTGGGAGGGGATTATCCCGGAAAGGCTTATTCTCTTTGGCAGCATGCTTTGTTGCAGCTGTCCCATAATGGAGTGATACTCGCCTTGTGCAGCAAGAATAACGAGTCTGACGTGGACGAGGTGTGGCAACACAATCCGAATATGGTGCTCAAGCGTGAGCATTTCGGTGCCTTGCGCATCAATTGGCAGGATAAGGCAACCAACATGCGTGAACTTTCTGAGGATCTGAACATTGGACTCGACAGCATGGTCTTTGTTGACGATAATCCTGCTGAGCGTGAACTCATCAAGCAGATGCTTCCTGAGGTAGAAGTGCCTGATTTCCCATCTAAGCCTTATGAACTGATGCCTTTTTTCAAGGGGTTGATGGAGAAGTATTTCCGCATCCATACGATTACCCGTGAAGATAAGGCGAAGACTGAGCAATACCAAGCTAACGCCAAGCGTCGAGCCGAGCAATCCAGGTTTGCCGACCTTGAAAGTTATCTGTATAGTCTCGACATGCAGTTGGATGTCATTCCAGCCGATGAGCACAATATGGCACGTATTGCCCAGATGACTCAGAAGACCAACCAGTTTAATCTCACGACCCGCCGATACAGCGAGTCGGAATTACGGCAATTCATTGACCAGGGCTGGCGTATCTACTGCGTCAGCGTGAGTGACCGTTTTGGCGATAGCGGCATTACGGGTGCTATCATCATGCAGCCAGTGGATGACATCACATTGAATATCGACTCGTTGCTGCTCAGTTGCCGCATCCTGGGCAAGGGCATTGAGGATGCTTTTGTCAAGACCGTACTCAATCTGATGCGGCTTGATGGCTATCGGAAACTGACGGCCGACTATCTGCCAACGGCCAAGAATGGCCAGACGGCCGATTTCTATGACCGCATCGGGATGACCAGTGACGCTGCCTCAAGTGATGGCGCTAAGCATTATACCATGGCACTGGAAGGCGTGTTTGACATTAATAACTGTTATAATATCAGAGTATTATGAGCTTAGAAGAAAAAGTGTTGGATATCATGCGAGAGACCTTTGAAGTGGACAATGTCTCGGCCGATATCTCCCAAAAGAATTGCGAGCGTTGGGATTCATTGCGTCATCTCACGCTGGCATCTGAACTTGAAGATGCTTTCGATATCGAGCTTGAGCCCGAGGAAATCGCCGAGATGACTGATTTCTCTCGTGTGATTGCCATGTTGCAGTCCAAGTTGTGATTTGATAGAATCCTCACCTTTATCTTAATTCTGTCATCATGGCCCGCGAGCGAATAGCCTACATCGATTTCATGAAGTGCATGTGCATCATGCTCATTGCGATGTACCACATTGATCATAGTTTTTTCAACTATTTGGCTCCCAATCTCAATAATGCACTACAGGCTTTCCGCTTGCCGATGTATTATTTCATATCGGGCATCTTTTTTAAACTCTATGACGGCTATTCCGACTTCACGCGGCGCAAGGTTAACAACATCCTTGTGCCGTTTGTTTTCTTTGTCGTGTTTGGCTTTGTGGTCGGGCTGGTAGAGTATGCTGCTCGGCTGTTGGTGGGTGCCGACCCCATCGGGATCAATCTCCGATCGCTGATTGAGCCATTCTACCTGCGGTATTGGCCTAATACTGCGCCTATTTGGTTTCTGCTCAGCCTTTTCTGGGTCAATATTATTTTTTATGCCCTGCAACGCTGGATCAAACCCCTATGGGGACTCGTTTTGGCTGTGTTTGCACTCTCGGCGCTGGGATACTGGATGGGTGTCAACAGAATTCAGTTGCCATGGATGATGGATTCGTCACTGGTGGCCATGCCATATTTCTTGTTGGGGTGGGGTGTGAAACGTTTTGGCGCTATGGAGCCTACACGGTATGACAAATGGGGTATTTTGGCGCTGGTTGCAGTGGCATTTCCCATTTACTACATGAGTGATTTCATCAATTTGCATTCTCAGGCTTTCCCGGCTTACTGGAAGCTCTATTTGCTGCCTTATGTGGCCATCCTGTCGCTCTTCTGGGCTTGCAAGTCTCTCCCGCGCATTCCGGTCTTGTGCCATTATGGGCGATACTCGCTCATCATCCTTGGAACCCATCAGCTCATTTTAATTCCCATCCGCTCATTGTTCGTTTTGAAATTTGGCATGGAGGACGGTATTGAGTTGACGTTGATTGTGTTTGTCTTGACTTTCCTGATAGAGTGGCCATTGATTTGGCTGCTTAAAACCTATGCTCCTCGATTTACGGCCCAAGAGCCGTTTTTCAAGCCTGGGTGGAAACTCCGTTAATAACAATGCCATGAAATATATTTTTCGATTAATCGCTATATTTGCCTCGTTTGCCTTACTTTTTGCAGCTTATGGTGGGCGGGTAAGCCCTGCTATCTGGACCTTGCCGTCACTGGCTACGCTGGCGTTGCCTGTTATCGCAGTTGTCGTTCTGGCACTTGTGTTGCTGCTGGCAATCTTCAGGCAATGGCGTTCGGTTGCCGTATTGGTGGGCGCATTGTTGCTCTCCTGGCCCACGCTGCGGTTGATTTCGCCGTTCAACATATTTGATCCCAAACCAGACCCTGATAAGGTACATCTCAAGGTGCTGACCATGAACGTGACCGAATTCAACTGGCAGGACAGCAATGTGCATCCCAGCAAGAACATGCGCTATATCCTCGACCAGGATGCCGACATTGTGGTTATACAGGAAGGCTTGGTATATTTCTCTTATGAGCAGTTGCCCACGGTCCAGCCCATGCTGGAGGAATTATACAAGAAATATCCTTATCGCAAGAAGCACTTTTTTGATGTGGGTATCCTCTCAAAGTATCCTTTTACCGAGGTAAAATCGCCGGCAATCAATCAGGATTCTATCAATTACTTTATTAAGGCGTGGGATGTTGAAGCTCCAGGAGGTGACCTGCGGGTGGTGAGCATGCACCTGAGTTCGCTTCGTTTTACGTTCAATGACAGCCAGATACTGGATTCAATGAATGTGCCGTCCGACCGCAAGCGCCGTGTGAAGTCGGTTGTAAATAAGCTGGATTACGGTTTCCGTACCCACGTGCGCCAAGTCGAGGCGATGCGGCAACTGCTCGACCAGACCGAGGGCGATGTCCTGGTGATGGGCGACATGAACGACACGCCCGGCTCCTACGCTTACCGTACACTGTGTGGAGATGATCTGTTGGACGCTTGGGCCGAGGCGGGTTGTGGCCCTGTATATACTTTCCATGCTCATCATTTGTACGTAAAAATCGACCATATTTTTTATAGAGGAGATATGAAGGTGATCTCATGTCGGTGTGACAAGGAAGGTGAGAGCGACCATTATCCGCTTGTCGCCATTATTGAACGGTAAGTGCGGGCGGTGCCACTCTTACAATAAACGGCCATTTTCCTCGTTCTTATAACAGAACAATCTCAGAATAAAGAAAATGACACATTCCAAACATTTCCTCTGGATTACCGCAGCCTTGTTCATGTTCTCGGCAATGTTGACCTCCTGCATCGAGGATGGTTTTACCACATCGTCGAGCGATGTGCTGACATTCAATAAGGATACGATTGCTTTTGATACTGTTATCACTCTGCAAGGTACTGCCACCAAGCAGATGGTGGTCTATAACCGCAGCTCCAAGCAGATCAACATTTCGTCTATCGAGGTGGCCGGATTGGCTACCAAGGGGCATTTCCATCTCAATGTTGACGGCATTCGTGGTGACTCGTTCCAGAATGTGGAAATCCGTGGCAACGACTCGATCTTCATTTTCATCGAGGCCTATCTCGACGAGATGGAGAAGGATGAGCCCACACTGGTTGAGGATCTGCTGGAATTTGAGACCAACGGCATGAAACAGAGCGTGCTGCTCAGCGCATGGGGGCAGGATGTTGTGCGTATCAAGGGTGATACTATCTCCCGCAACACCCGATTTTCAGATGCCAAGCCCTATCTCATTTATGACACGATGTATGTCTCACCGGGCGTGACTCTCACCCTGGACGCGGGCACAACCCTGCTTTTCCATGACAAGGCTGCCTTGCGCTGTGCGGGCCGCATGTTGGCTAACGGCACATCCGAGGCTCCTGTGACCCTGCGTGGTGATCGCCTGGACCGCATTGTGGGCGAGACCAGCTTTGACATCATGTCGGGGCAGTGGGGCGGCGTGATTTTCACTCCTCCCACGATGGGCAATGTGCTCAAGCATGTGATCATGAAGGGCAGTACCATCGGTATGCACTGCAGCGCCTACGGCGATACAACCAATTGTGCGCTCAAACTTGTGAATTGCGTGCTCACCAACTCCTCATCCACTTGTCTGGCTACTGCAGCCTGCTATGTGCAGTTGATTGGTACTGAAATCAGTGATGCGGCCGAGGAAGTGGCTTATTTTGCTGGCGGCAAGATTTTGGCCAGCCAGTGTACTTTTGCCAATAACTATTTGTTTGAGGTGCCTTCTCTGCCAATTGTCAATGTGTTTGATGTGGAGTTTAGCGACGGTACCGTGGGTAAGATTCGGGCAGATATTAATAACTCCATTATTTATGGCATCGCTCCCGGCTTGAATGAGGGAGATCTCGATGAGTTTAACGTCTATCTGCGCTATTGCCTGCTCAAGAGTCCCGGCACCGATGATGCCCACTTCATCAATTGTGTGTGGGAAGGTGACCCGCAGTTCCTGACGGTGCGAGAAGACCATTTCTTTGATTACCGCTTGGGCAACGAGAGTGATGCGATTGGTAAGGGCAACGCTACCCTGTGCGTGCCCGAGGCTCGGTATGACCGATATGGCAACGACCGCTTGGCGACTGGATCGGTAGATTTGGGTGCCTATGTGTGGTTCTTTGTTCCCGATGAGCAGTAGGCCCGATCTCCATTGATTCCTAGATTTATAGAATGATGAAACGCTTTATTTTCATGTCGATGCTGATGGTGGCATTGACAGGTTGTCTAACGGCTCAGGTGAACCACCATTTGCCCCCGACACCCAAGCATGAGTTCCGTGGAGCCTGGATGCATATTATTGGGCAGAATCAATATGCCCAGATGACCCCCGATCAGACGCGTCATTACTTGATGGAGCAGTTGGATCTCTTGCAACAGGCCGGCTGTAATGCGGTAATCTGGCAGATTAGGCCACAGGCCGATGCGGCCTATACGAGCAGTTTCGAGCCGTGGAGCCGATGGCTCACAGGAGAACCTGGCAAGGTACCCGATCCTCTCTGGGATCCTCTGCAGTTCATGATTGAGCAGACCCACAAGCGGGGCATGGAGCTTCACGCATGGATTAATCCTTACCGGGTGACTAGCAGTGAAAATGATAAGCCCGCCCCCGGGCATATCTACTATGAGCATCCCGAGTGGTTCCTCAAGTATGCCGACGGCAAGCTGTATTTCGACCCAGGCCTGCCTGAGAGTCGCGATTTCATCGATGAGGTCGTCAGGGATATCCTCAACCGATATGATATCGATGCACTGCACATGGACGACTATTTTTATCCCTATCCTGTAACGGGCGCAGAGTTCCCCGATACGGCTTCCTATAATGCCTACGGCATTGGTTGGGACAAGGGCGACTGGCGCCGTCACAATGTGGATTTGCTTATCGAGCAGTTACATGGCACGATACAGGAAGTAAAGCCGTGGGTGCGGTTCGGTATCAGCCCCTTTGGCATCTGGCGCAATGACTCAAGTGACCCCATGGGTAGTCACACCAATGGTTTGCAATGCTATGATGCCCTCTATGCCGACTGTCTCAAGTGGACTGACGAAGGATGGGTGGACTATATGGTACCCCAGCTTTATTGGGAACTCGAGCACAAGGCGGCCAGTGACCTGATTCTCATGCACTGGTGGAATGAGCATAGTAACGGCCGCCACATGTACTATGGTCAAGCGGTGAACAACGTGATGAGTCATCGTGACATTGCCGACGAGGGCGGTGACACAACTAATGTGACCCAGCTCGACCACAAGATGCGCCTACAGCGTTCCATGGACAATGTGCATGGCGTCACATGGTGGCCCGGCTACTCAATCACGAGCAATTACAAAGGCGTGCTGGATTCGCTGCGCGGTAAGCAGACCTGCCATCCCGCGCTCATTCCCGCATACACCTGGATTGACAGCGTGAAGCCTCATCGGGTTCATGACCTCAGCATCAAGAAGGTCGATGGCAAGAAGTGCCTTGTGTGGCGCGCTCACGATACTGATGACCCCATGCAGCAGTCCGTTCGCTTTGTGGTATATCGTTTCCCACAGGGCAGCAAAGGCAGCCTGGATGACGCGATGGCTATCATGACGATCACGCCCGATGCCCGATTCATCCTGCCCGACGGAGTAAAAGGCAAGTGGCGGTATGCCGTCACGGCGCTTGACCGCTGCTGGAACGAGAGCGACCCCGCCTGGAAGTAACACGACGGGACATCAGTGAATAGCGAAAACAATCAGCGCAGCAATTACAATTTGCTGCGCTGATTGTTTTCGATTATTCTTCGTGTTTGCCGTCTAGGGATCAAAACAGGTGTGCGATATTCTCGGTGATCATTTTCACGCTCATAGCCAGCAGGATGATGCCGAAGAACTTGCGAGAGAACATCATGCCGCCTTCGCCCAACCACTGCTGTATTTTGCCCGTGCTCCTGATGACGACATAAACCCACAGCATGTTGATAGCTAGACCGATAAAGATGTTGATGTCGTCATACATCGCTTTAAGGGAAATCAATGTGGTTAACACACCAGCTCCCGCGATGAGCGGGAAAACCATGGGCACCATCGTCGCCCCGCGCTGCCCGGGTGCGTTGTTCTTGAAGATCTCCACGTCAAGAATCATCTCCAACGCCATCAGGAACATCAGCAGTCCGCCCGCCGTGGCAAACGAGTGGATATCGCAGTTGAAGATGCGCAGCAGCCAGTGTCCGCCATAGTAGAAGCCCACCATCAGCAGGGTGGAGTAAATGGTGGCCTTGAAGGCATCGACCTGCCGTCCCTTTTCCCTCAACTGCAGGATAATGGGAATCGAACCTACGATATCTATAATACTGAGCAACACAAGCGTTGCGCTAAGAATCTGAGTGAAATTGATCTTCTCCATGATGCGGCTGTATAATATCAGTGCAAAGGTAGTGAATATTTCGATAACCGTTTTATTTCTGTTTGCACGATTGGTAGGAAAAGTGTATCTTTGTCACAAAAAATTGTCACTATGGCACATCAACGCATGCATTGGGACCGATTGATTTCGGATAAACGGTTGGGGCTGGAACACTACCATGACGACAAGGGTGGTGGAGTGAGGAGTGACTTTGAGCGTGATTATGATCGCCTGGTGTTCTCATCTCCATTCCGCCGCCTGCAGAATAAGACACAGGTTTTTCCGTTGCCTGACAGTATCTTTGTTCACAACCGATTGACTCACAGTTTGGAAGTGTCGAGCGTCGGCAAGTCGATGGCGCGCGAGGTACTCATCCGCCTCATGCCGCGCTACAAAAGTGAGCCGTGGGCCGACAAACTGCGCGATATCGGTGAGATTGTAGCCGCCGCCTGCCTGGCCCATGACCTGGGCAATCCGCCGTTCGGACATTCGGGCGAAAAGACCATTGGCGCCTACTTCAGCGAGGGCAAGGGGTTGGAATTTAAGGACAAGTTCAGCGAGGAGCAATGGAATGACCTCATCCACTTCGAGGGCAATGCCAACTCGTTCCGCACACTGGTTCATCAGTTTAAAGGGCGTCGTCCCGGCGGCTTTGCCATGACCTATTCGACACTTGCTTCGATTGTGAAATACCCTTATTCGTCGATGTATACTGGCGAGAAGGGCAAGTTCGGTTTTTTCACGACTGAGAAGGACATTTTCATACGCATCGCCGATGAATTAGGCATTATCAAGATTAATGAGGATTGTTATTGCCGTCATCCGCTCGTCTATATCGTGGAGGCTGCCGATGATATCTGCTATCAGATTATGGACATTGAGGACGGCCACAAACTCAGGATTATTGGCACTGAGGAAACCATCGACCTGTTGCTGGGCTTCTTTACTGCAGAGCGCCAGGCACATCTGTGTGAGCACATGGATCGTGTTGCAGACCCAAACGAAAAGATTGCTTACCTGCGTTCATGCATTGTCGGGCTGCTGGTGGAACAGTGTGCCGCCGCCTTTGCCGACCATGAGGACGAGATAATGGAAGGCAGTTTTGAGGGCAGTCTGATTGACTGCATCGATCCGCTGCCAGCCAGTGCCTATCAGGCTTGCAGCACGTTGGCGATGAATCGCCTCTATCGTGCCAGCTATGTTGTCGATGTGGATTTGGCTGGTAACCGCATTATTAACCTGCTGTTAGAGAAACTTATCGAGGCGGTCATGCACCCCGATCGCAACTATTCCCAACTGTTGATGAACAAGTTCCCTCAGCAGTATGATGTGTATGCTCCCACGCTCTTCGAGCAGGTACAGGCTGTTCTCGACCACATCAGCGCAATGACCGACGTGTATGCCCTCAACCTCTACCGCCAGCTCAATGGCATCTCCCTACCTACCGTATAATAACAAATAACTACTAAGGCCTAGGGGCGCTTCTCACTCATGACGAATTCCAGCGTTCCGCCCGCCATGATGTCTTGATGCTTGAGTTTGAAACCCTGTAGCCGCTTGCCGTTGAGGCGGATTTCCTTGACGTATATACCCTTGTCGCCCTTGCGGATGATGGTAAACTCCTTGTCGCCAGCCAAGTGCAGAGTAGCACGCTGGAACAGTGGCGTGCCGATGACATATTCGGCAGCACCCGCATTGAAGGGATAGAAGCCTAATGCCGAGAAAATGTACCACGCCGACATCTGTCCGCAGTCATCGTTGCCAGCATAGCCTGCTGGAGTGGCATTATAGAATTCGGAGCGCACTTGGTTGACCAGTTCTTGAGTGCGCCAAGGGCAATCGGCGAAGTTGTAGAAATAGACGGTGTGGTGGCTGGGTTCGTTGCCGTGGGCATACTGGCCGATAAACGCCGAGGCATTGCCGTTGGTCTCACGGTTGATGCTGGTGAGGCTGAAATTCTCATCTAATTTTTTCAGAAATGCTTTCTTGCCGCCCATAAGCTCGATGAATTGCTCGGGTGCATGAGGCACAAACCACAGGTATTGCCAGGCGTTCCCCTCAATAAAGCTGTTGTCCTCATAGCTGAGCGGGTCAAATGGCTCTGCCCATTGTCCGTTGTCGTCACGTGCTCTGAAGAACCCCGTTTTTTCATCATACAGGTTTTTATAGTAAGTCGCCCTCTGGGCAAAGTGTTGATAGTCTTCATTGTACCCCAGATGCGCGGCAACGGCAGCAACGCACCAGTCGTCAAATGCTTGCTCCAGTGTGATGGAAACCGAAGATCCTTGCGTGTTGCAAGGCATGTAGCCCAGTTTTTCCCACATGTCAAACGGCGAGTTGGTGTGCGGTCTTGTGCTACTCTCTACCATTGCTCGATAGGCTTTCTCAACATCGATGCCGGGCAGGTCGGCGAGAATGGCATCGGCGATGACCGGGATGGCATGGTTGCCTATCATGCAGTAGTTCTCTTGTCCCCACAGGTCCCAGATGGGCAGGTAGCCATAGGTGTCGTGATGGCGCACCATGTCGTTCACAAACTGTGCCGCCAGGTCGGGTTTGAGCAAGAGGTAAAGCGGATGCGCGGCGCGGAAGGTATCCCACAGCGAGAATGTGGAGTGGTAACTCTGACCCTTGGGCATCTGGCGTACCTCGTAGTTGGTGTCCATGTATCGGCCATCGACATCGCTCATGGTGTTGGGCTGCAACAACACGTGGTAGAGTCCGGTGTAGAAGATCTGCTTTTGCTCATCTGTGCCGTCAATATCGATGCATGACAACTGCCGCTGCCACTCGTCGTGGGCTTGACGGACATATAGGTCAAAATCCCAGCCTGGAGCTTCGGCGGCGAGGTTTCGACGTGCTCCGTCGATATCGACCGCCGAGAGGGCGACCTTGACCGTCAATTGACTATCACCTGCAGCGTCAAACGACAGGGCACAGCGCAGCGTGCGCCCATTGATTACCGTAGCATCACCCACTGTGCGCGTGCCGTCCATGAGCAGGTGCCCGGTGATGGGACGGGAAAACTCGGCGCGGAAATAGACTTTGCGCAGCTTGGCCCAGCCGGTGATGACGCGGTAGCCTTCCACCGTGTGGTCATCGACAAGGCGGAGCTGGGCTTGGATGATGTCATAACTGCGGCGCCCGCTATAATAGGCCTGGCCGCGAAAGGTGGAGTGGTCGAGGTCAAGAATGACCTGTTGCGGCTTCCCTTGGGGGAAAGTATAGCGGTGGATGCCAGTACGGGTAGTAGCGCTGAGCTCGGCTTTTACTCCGCTTTCCTGAAGTACAACCCTATAGTATCCTGGACATGCCGCTTCTTGATCGTGTGAAAAAGTCTGCCCGAAGTTGCCTGTCGCCAGATACTCTGGAGTCACATTCCAGGTCACTGGCATGAGCGAGACGTCAAACAGGTCAGTACAGCCCGTGCCGCTCAAGTGGGTGTGGGAGATGGCGTAGATGCTGTCACGGTTGTAGTCATAGCCAGAGCAGGGATCCCAGGTCACCATCTGTTCGGTGTCGGGACTCACCTGCACCATTCCCTGTGGCATCGTGGCTCCGGGGAACGTGCTGCCGCTCAAGGCGCCGGTGGCATCGGTCTGCGTGCCGATAAACGGATTGACATATTGGGTGTAATCGGTTGTGGTGGCTTGGAGCAGCAATGTGCTCCACAGGGCTAAGAGTAAGATAGTCTGTTTCATATATCAATAGGGTAGCAGTTGGTTTCTCACATTTGGATAAATTGGGCTGTGCCTCAGCAATTGAGAGTGCACTCTCATTGCGTTCAGTTTGCACATATTTTGTGATGACAAAATTAAAAAAAAATAGTGCAAGTCGAATACAGAACAAAAGAATTCATTCTTTTTTATGTTGAGACGCAACCGAATTTATCCAAAAACCGCAGCTTTTTAGTAAATTTGCACCAAAATTTGTGAAAGCCGAACACCATAAAGTTCACTTTAATGGTTGAGGCGCCGCCAAATTTATCCAAATAATAAAAAAAGTGACTCTATGGGACTGATTGACGATAGCAAACGGATAAACGATAATGACGTAAAAGAAGAACGCGCCATCCTCGTGGGACTGATCACGCCCCAGCAGGGCGAGGCCAAGACTAAGGAATACCTAGACGAACTCGAATTCCTTGCCGAGACGGCTGGAGCGCTTACCGTTCACACCTTCCTGCAACGATGTGACGGCCCAAACAGCACGTCCTATGTGGGAAAGGGAAAGCTGGAAGAGATTGTCGCATACGTTGAGGATAATGATATCAGCCTCGTCATCTTTGACGATGACTTGACGCCTAAGCAGATTGCCTTTATTGAGAAAGCCGTCAAGGTTAAGACGCTTGACCGTACAAGCCTCATTCTTGACATCTTTGCCAAGCGAGCCCAGACCGCCAGCGCCAAGATGCAGGTCGAACTGGCACAGTACCAATACCTGTTGCCGCGTCTGACGGGTATGTGGACCCACTTGGAGCGCCAGCGAGGCGGTATCGGTATGCGTGGACCCGGTGAGACCCAGATTGAGACCGACCGCCGTATCGTCAAGACCAAAATCGCCCTGCTCAAGGAGAAACTGGCCCAACTTGATAAGCAGAAGGTCACCCAGCGCAAGAACCGCGGTAAACTCACCCGCATCGCTCTTGTGGGGTATACCAACGTGGGCAAATCCACGCTGATGAACGTGTTGAGTAAGAGCGAGGTGTTTGCCGAGAACAAACTCTTTGCTACGCTTGACACCACCGTACGCAAGGTGGTGATCTCCAATCTGCCTTTCCTGCTGACTGATACTGTGGGCTTCATCCGCAAGTTGCCCACCCATCTTGTGGAGTCTTTCAAGAGCACCCTTGACGAGGTGCGTGACAGCGACATTCTTGTCCATGTAGTGGACATTTCACATCCGCAGTTCGAAGAGCAGATCGAGGTTGTGAACCGCACGCTGCAGGAGGTGTGTGACGCTGGCGATAAGGAGATGATCATGGTATTCAACAAGATTGACCAGTTCACTTACACACCCAAGGACGAGGATGACTTGACGCCCCGCCAACGCGAGAATATCCCCTTGGAGGAGCTTCAGGAGTCGTGGATGGCCCGCATGGGCGAAAACTGCGCCTTCATCAGTGCCAAGAAGCAGCAGAACATCGACGCACTAAAGAAACTGCTCTACAACAAGGCTAAGGCCGTTCACACCGCCCGTTTCCCTTATAACGACTTCCTCTTCCAAACGTACGATGATCTGAATATTGAGTGATTTTCTGTATGGTTGAGTCTCTAATCACAAACCAATGTATCGATTCTGTTCTTGAAAAGTAAGGTTCTCTCGTTAGTACATTAATCATATTCTCATGAAGATTAAGTGTTTGGTTTTTGTTGTATTAGTGCTTTTCTTGCCTCTTGGCGTATCATCTCAAAATGTCAGAGGTGATGTTAATTATGATGGCAAAGTTTCGATAAGTGATGCAATAAATATAATTGATTATTTACTGTCTAAAGAGTGGGATACGTTATGGGATGATAGCATATCTACTGCTGCACATATGGTTTCCATACCGATACAGGGCGGAATGATTGATGAAGGATACACTGTTGGAAACTTAACCAAACTCTGTCAATTTACCAAGAATTGCCATTCCATTCCGATGATGAATATTGAAAACTGTGAAATCGTAGATGTCATAACTGAAGCTGATGAATCATTAACCATCTTTTATTATGGAGCAAGTGGTGATTATTTAGGGTCTGTATCTTCGGTGGATAATCTTCCTGATGATGCAGTTTTTGTCAAATTTATGGTCAATAAATCAATAGAATATGATACAGTGCCATCTTTGAAAATTATGGTAAAGGGGAGTCCAACATTCAGTAAAAACGATGTCCCTGAAAAAGTGGCACTAAAGTATTTTTCATTTGAAACAGATGAACCCAAGTATTATGATGAGACCGAAATGAAAACCGATGGGGATACATTGAGGTATTATGATAATGGCTTTGTGAAACTGCCACCCAATTATTCACGAGATGGTGAGCCCGTTCCGTTGGTTGTATATGTTCATGGAACTAACGGTTACGGTTTCAGTAGCGGCCCGAGGATGGATGGTAGTGCCGGTGATTATGGATCCTTACAGGACTTTATTGTTAACAATGGGTTTGCGCTGTGTGATTGCAGTGGTTTAACCAATAAATATAAATCAGTTGGAAATGCTTATGCGGCACCGAGCTTTAAGTCAAGTATTGAAAACATGGTGAAATTCCTGATAGCCAACTATAATATCCGAGAAGATGGAATTTTTGTTTATGGTAAGTCGTCGGGAGGATTCATTGCACATATGTTAGCTTTAGATTTTCCATATAAAATCAAAGCCGTAGGATCATTAGCTCCTGCTTTGTCTCCAATGGTTTCGATGGCTCATCATGCTTGGACATATACAGCAACGGCTAACATGGAAGCAGAACAAATAGGTGTTGATTATACTTTTACATCCGCACAATTCAATGACGAAGATAAGGCGGCTATGATCGATAACGTCGATTTGTGGAGAAAAATAGATCCTTTTTTTAGTGGAACTGACTTCACTGATGAACAAGTTGCTCAAATCGTCAGCCTATGTTATTCAGCAGGAGGTAGTTCTGAGCACTTGAATATCTCTGATATTTCAGAAGCAGTTGAATTGTGTGATTCTGAAAATAGATGGACGCCCTGTCCTACTGAAATATGGATTGCTGAGGATGATTGGGTGGTTTTCCATGGTAATTCTAAGTTGTTTGTCGAAATGGCCCAAAGGACAGGTTCACCGTGTTATCTGAGGACAATGCCGAAAAATACTGGAGGACACCATGCGGTTGATACCGCTGATAATGCTTTAAAGGTTAATTATATAACTAAGTATGCGGGTGTGGTTGAAATACCAACGGCATATGCTGAACTTGTAGACTGGTTTAACCGATGGAGATAGCGACATAATATGGGTATTGTAACTATGGCACTTCGCCGGTTAAGTTCCGTTATAACGACTTCCGTCTTCAAGTGTACGATGACCTTACCCCCGATGAATAATAACTGTTTTCTTTATGGCAAATCCTACTAATAAACAAGAGTTGCTGGCGGCCATTGCTGATGGTTATGCCAAATTGTGTGATCAGATCGCTAAGATGAGCGACGAAGAAAAGGCTAAGTCGTTCGAATTTGCCGCCGACCCCAAGAAATGCGGCGTGCGTTGGCAGTATGACCGCTGCCTGCGAGACTTGCTGATTCATCTCCACGAGTGGCAGGTGCTCATGCGCGAGTTTGTACAGAACATCCGCGACGGTCACCCCAGGGACTATCTGCCTGATGAATACCGCCGCAATTATCATGAGATGGACAAGATGCTGGTCGAGAAGCACCAGGGCACTCCGCTTGAGGACGCTGCCCGTCTATTACAGCAGACACAGGAGGAAATGATGAGCCTGGCCGATAGTTTCACTGAGGAGGAGCTGTTTACCAAAGGTTATTACAAGAATACCTACACCACCACGATGGCGGCCTATTTTGTGAGCGTCACCACCAGCCCTTACGGCCAAGCCGTGAAACTGCTCAAAACCCACCAGAAGAATTGCCGTAAATAGTGTAATTGTTGATAAGTGGCATGATAATTGCTATTTGATTAGAGGTACATATTACTGAAAGATAACTATGAAAAGATTATTGCAGGTGGCCTTAATCGGCGTTTTGATGCTCACTGTTACTGGCTGTAAGGAGAATTACTCCGTGGGGGAGAAAGTGGGAAACTTGATTGAGTTTACTAAGAAAGGCGTATTTTGGGACTCGTGGGAGGGTCGGATGAACCTCACCCAAACGGGCATGAATACGAGTGGTGAACCGTTTCAGTTCTCGTTTGACAATGACCGCAACGATCAGGACTCACTCGTGCATCTGCTCTACCAAGCCCAGGTCGAGGGATGGAAAGTAAAGCTGAAATACCATGCCGTGTGGGGACTAAAGAACGTTTTTCACAATAGGGGAGAGACCGACTATTTCATCGATGACGTCGAGGTGCTGGACAAAGACTTTGCCAATCCGCTTCGCCAGATGGGCAGCCGTCAGGGTCATGTGGTAGATACCGTGTGGGTCGTAGTGGATAAAGCCGAGATGCTCAAGCAAATGAAACAGTAAGACAAAACCGTTTTAACCTGTGTGATGATAAAGGTCAAGCGATTTGAGTTCTCAGCAAACTGCTATGTAGTGAGCGATGATACAGGGGAATGTGTCATCATAGACCCTTGTGCCCACTACCGTCGCTATCGTGAAAACTTTAAGCATTATATCAGCAAAGAGCAATTAAAGCCCGTGAGGTGCCTCCTGACCCATGGCCACTACGATCATCTGCTGTCTTGTGACCAGGTAAGGGCTGAATATGGATTGTACCCCGAGATTCATCAAGGCGATAAACCCTGGATGGCGAAGGTGGAGCAGACGATAGAGGAAGTCTTTGGCGAAGGCAACTTCCATTACGATATTGTCAAGCCACAACGCTTCTTGGACGATGGCGAAATCATCAAGTTCGGGAATCATGAGCTGAAGGTCATCCATACCCCCGGCCATTCTCCCGGCAGTGTCGTTTTTTATTGTGAAGAAGAGAAGGTTGCCTTTACGGGTGACACGCTGTTCAGGTGTGACATTGGCCGTAGTGATCTGATGTTTGGATGGGAAGTGGACCTCATGCAGAGCTTAAAGATGCTCACCCAGCTGTTGCCCGACGACTGTGTAATATGGCCAGGGCATGACTTGGAATCCACAATGGGATATGAAAAGAAGAACAACCGATTTTTGAATTTCGGTTGATGAATAAAAGATAAGAGACTGAGGCAAATCTCATCATCTCTTATCTTTAATTTTTTATCTCTAATCTGAAATCAGGGGTTGTAGTAGTCCTTGTGGTAGTAGGCGAGCAGTTCCTGCAAGTGACGGTAGGCCTCAGCGGCAGGGCCGTCGGGGTCAAGATCCATAGATTCGAGGTAGCTGTTGAGCGCCATGCGCACGTTGCCCTGCTGGCGGTAAGCGTTGCCACGCAGGTAATAGGCTTGTGCCAGGGTTTCCTGGCTGGAAGCCTTGTCTTCCACAAGTTCGTTGGCGGCATTGAGTGCCTGTTCGCCCTCGCTGCGGGAGAGCATATCCTTAATTTCTTGTATGGTTTTCATCTTATTTGTCTTTTATGGCTGCAAAATTACACCAACTTCTTGAAAAATGCATTACCTTTGCGATAAATAAATGATTTGAATATGAATACAAACAACGAAAACAAAACCGAACAGCAACGTTTGGGCCAACTCAAGAACCTCGTGATGCTTGCTGCAGCCGATGGTCACTTGACCGACTCTGAAATGGCCGTGTTGCTCGCTGTGGCTTCGCGTGAGAATCTCACACCCGAAGAATTCAATAAGGTGATTGATGATCCTGACAGCGTGTCTATTCAGTTGCCCGAAGACGAGGAAACAAAACTTGCCTACCTGCGTGACATGGTAGCCATGATGATGATTGACGGCGAACTCGATGAGCATGAGTTGGCTATTTGTAAACTCTATGCGATGGCTTTGGGCTTCCGTAGCAGCATTGTTGACGGAATGATTGCGGGTGTCATTGACCAGCTTGACGCTAATGCTGCCGCCAATTAAGTGCAGATATTTATCGCCATGAACAAGTGTGTTTTATTCTGTCTGGCACTTCTCCTGATCATCCCAGTTTCGGGTTTTGCTCAGGACTCAGCCGCTGTGGCTCTGAATGAGTATATTGAGGAACTCAATGAGCAATGTCCGATTGGTATTGAGAATAAGGACGACTGGCCCATCAACTCCTGCACAATGGTAGAAGACAGATATGCACTTGTCGATATCAGCTTGCCGCCCAATTTGTCGATGGTCCTTGCACCGCTGACGGCCGATAACGATAACGCAAAGCAGTTGTGGATTAAGCAATTAAAACAGTATGGTAAGCGTTGGGACCGTTTGGTTGAGCTGTTGGTGGCTGCTGATCGTCGCCTCATTCTCAACCTGTGCCCCGGTGATCCCAGATCGAGCGCCCTCGTGACTTTGCAGCCCTCCGATTTCAAGAAAAAGTAAAAATGTAAATCTTTTTGGTACAATTTTTGCAAAAGATTAAACCAGTGGAGTTTAATCCTGTCTAATGTGTGTTAAACAAGAAAATTAGTTTTGAAAAGATGAACAAGAAAACAGTCTTTGTGGGTTTGATCGCGTCCGCCATGATGTTGACGAGTTGCCAATCGATGAACCAGTTCTATGGCGCTGCCACTGGCGCCTCGCTGGGTGGCATGTTTGGATCTGCTATCGGTGGCATTACCGATGGCCCCCGTGGCCACGATATGGGTACCGTGGTGGGCATGGCCATTGGCGGAATTATTGGTGCTGCCGCAACGGCTCCTAAGACCGAAAACGGAAATTACCGCTCATCGGACTACTACGATGACTTCGATATGGACGATTACCGTCAGAATAATTCCTATAGTCCTTTTGCCGACATTGTCATCGAAGAACTGCGCTTTGTTGACGAGAATAACAACCAGGCCCTGGATGCCGAAGAGCATGCCAAACTCGTGTTCATCATCCGTAACACGGGTCGGAACTATGTCTATGATATTGCGCCTGTAATTACTGTGAGTGGAACCAAAGAAATTTTCCTGTCGCCCACGGCCATCGTTAAGGAGCTGGCGCCGGGTAAGTCTGTGCGCTACCAGAGCGAGGTCGTTGCCACCAGGAAACTCAAGAAGGGATATGCCGATTTTTCCATCGGTCTTACTGACGGAGATAAACTCTACACCCTTCGCTCCTTCCAGCTTCGCACCAACAAGCGCTAACTGTTTAAGCAACAGCTACGATTCTTGAAATAACCTGGGGACAACTGATCGATTCGGTTGTCCCCAGGCTGTTTTTATTTTTCTGTATTACCCTGAACGAGTCACAGGATGATGCGATGGGCGTTGACGGGTTCGTTGACAAAGACGCTGGCAAGGGGGGAGAAGTGGTCTGGATCTTCGGTCGTAAAATAACGGCAAGTCCCGCCACGGCTGCAATGACGCTCAATTTCGGGATGGCGGTGCAGGTAATCGGCAAGGCTTTCGGCCACAATGGGACCTTGCTGGATGACTTTGACACCATTGGGTGTGTACTTGCGTATTTTATCAATGAGCAGGGGATAATGGGTGCATCCCAGAATGACCGTGTCAATATCCGGGCAGTCGTTCATGAGTATGCTGATGTCTTTCTTGACAAAATAGTCGGCGCCGTCGCCAGCGCTTTCGCGGTTCTCGACCAACGGCACCCACATGGGGCAGGCATGGCCGTGTACCTTATAACCCGGATACATGCCCTCAATCTCGATGTTGTAACTGCCGCTGGCAATAGTGCCTGGGGTGCCGAACACGCCAATATGGCCCGTCTGGGTCAGTTCACCCACCTTCTCTACGGTGGGGCGTACTACACCCAGCACGCGGCGGTCGGGGGCTAGGGTGGGGAGGTCCTTTTGCTGGATGGTGCGCAAGGCCTCGGCCGAAGCCGTGTTGCAAGCCAGGATGATAAGATGGCAACCCTGCGCGAATAGATGCTTGACAGCTTGCAGAGTGAACTCATAAACCAGCTCGCGTGAGCGCGTTCCATAGGGCGCACGCGCATTGTCGCCCACAAACAGGTAATCATATTGCGGCAACCTCTGCCTGATGCCCCGCAGTATGGTTAACCCTCCGAATCCCGAGTCAAATACTCCGATGGGAGCTTGGTTAATGCCGTTATCTTGTTTAATCATTGGTGTTTCAGTCATTCTCTACCGCAAAGGTAATCCTTTTTCGGGAAATAATTTGTAACTTTGCAGGTTAAAATGTGAATAGCGTGATGACGCAACCGTTCAAGACATATAGCCTGAACCTGCATGGCAAGCTGGTGGCCATCGACCGTCCGTGGGTGATGGGCATCATCAATGTCACGCCTGATTCGTTCTATAGCGGGAGCCGCGTTAACGATGAGCGGACGCTTGTCGCACGTGTCAGGCAGATGATTGCAGATGGCGCTGACATCATTGATATAGGGGCCTGCTCAACGCGTCCCGGCAGTGAACAGGTTGATGCTCAAGGAGAAATGAAACGCTTGCAGTGGGCGCTGGGCGTGATTCGCCGCGAGGCGGCTGATGCCATTCTCTCGGTGGACACTTACCGTGCCTCTGTGGCCCGCCGCTGTGTGGAAGAGTGGGGGGCAGACGTCATCAATGACATATCGGGTGGCACAATCGATGACGAGATGTTCACCACGGTGGCTCAATTGCAAGTCCCCTATGTGCTGATGCACATGCGCGGCACACCCGAGACAATGTCATCCTTGACCGACTACCAGAATGTTGCAGGCGACGTACTCGAGTGGATGGCACGCCGAATTGACCACCTGCGGCAGTTGGGTGTTGCCGATGTGATTGTTGACCCGGGTTTCGGCTTTGCCAAGAACCTTGAGCAGAACTATCAGTTGATGGCCCGTCTCAACGCGTTTCATATCCTGGATGCTCCGTTGCTGGTGGGCGTGTCGCGTAAACGGATGATTTACACTCCGCTGGACTGTGGCCCCGAGGATGCACTCATAGGTACAACCGTCATCAACACGATTGCGCTGATGCAAGGTGCACACATCCTGCGTGTTCACGACGTGAAGGCCGCAGCCGAGGCAGTCAAGTTGACAACCATGTTACGTGACTGCAGCAAGAACGATTGAAATTATAAGAATAAGATATGCCAACATCGATTTTTACACTCTTCAGCATCAAGGATCTGGTTGACATCCTACTGGTAGCGACAATGCTGTTCTACCTGTACCGCACGATGAAGGATTCAGGCTCGCTCGACATCTTTGTCGGCGTGCTGGCGTTTGTTGTCGCCTGGGTGGTGATGTACAAGATCATGGATATGCGCC
This sequence comes from uncultured Prevotellaceae bacterium, assembly GCA_947302275.1. Lineage (GTDB taxonomy): Bacteria > Bacteroidota > Bacteroidia > Bacteroidales > Muribaculaceae > Sodaliphilus. The sequence goes on along the minus strand of CAMYUW010000001.1, from coordinate 39,911 downwards.
TGATCGGAACCATCATGGACAAGTTTATCGACATCGGCTTGTTCATCCTTGTCATCCTTTTCCAGGACGAGATCAAGCGGTTCCTCACTGAGTTGGGCTCCAGACGCGGCCTCAAGATCTTTGAGAAACTGTTCAAGAGCAAGACCGAGATCGAGGATGAAAAGAAATGGATCCTGCCGGTGGTCTATGCCTGCATGAACATGGCCAAGTCCAAGACCGGCGCTCTTATCGTTGTGCAACAGACGATTCCGTTGACCGACTATGAGCGCACTGGCGACATGATCAAGGCCGACATCAACTCCCGCTTGATTGAGAATATCTTCTTCAAGAACAGCCCCCTGCATGACGGTGCCCTGATTATCGCGGGCAGCAAGATCATGAGTGCGGGCTGCATCTTGCCTGTATCTCACGACACAAATATCCCGCGTTACCTGGGATTGCGCCACCGTTCGGCCAAGGGCATAGCCCAGGCTACCGATGCCATCGCCATCGTAGTGAGTGAGGAAACCGGCCGCATTTCATACGCCCATAAGGGAGAACTTCACCTTAACCTGTCTAGTACCGACTTGGAGCACGCGTTGTCGGCACTTGTTGAAAACGACTAATCTTTAAAGTAGTTACTCATGTTTGATATTGACGGAACGCTGGTCAGCCTGGATTTGGTGGAGAGATTTTTCTGCTGTGATTTGGATTCGTGTCTGGGTGCATGTTGCATCGAGGGGGATTCCGGCGCTCCATTGACCGAAGAGGAATACCAGCACATCAAGGAAATATTGCCCGAAATATGGGAAGACCTGTTGCCTCAGGCTCAGGAGCAGATCAAGGAGCATGGCATCGGGTTTCTTGATATAGAAGGAGAACTGGTGACTCAACTTGTGGGTGGAGCCAACTGCGTGTTTACTACCTATGAGCGCGGGGGCATGTGCCTGTGCGCAATCGAAAAAGCTTACCGCGAGGGGCGTATCAAGTGGCGCAAACCCATCTCATGCTATCTCTATCCCGTGCGCATCAAGCGTTATCCGGGCTATGACGCTGTAAATTACGACCGCTGGAAGATCTGCAAGAGTGCTGAGGTGATGGGCCGCCGTAAGGGCATCCGCCTGTATCAATTCCTGCGGGAGCCGCTCATCGAGCGCTATGGGCAGGAGTGGTATGACCACCTGGTCGCTTCTTGCGAATTGTATATCAAAGAGTATTTATCGGAATGACAAAAGAGTTATTTGACTAAAAGGAAAAAAGATGAAAAACAATCGCTCAATATGTGTCCTGACCCTGCTGTTGTCATGTGTGATGACAATGACGGCCCAGTTCACGCTGAACGGAAAACGGGTGTCGTTTGACGACAAGTCCAACACATTGCTGTTGACGGTTCCCCGTGAGCAGTATGGCAAGCCAATCACGCTGACAATCGTTCTTGATGATTCCATCTCATGGGCCGCCTTTGATGGCACCAGAGTGGGCAGCGAGTTCACCCTTCCGCTGGTTAATGGCGACACGACCTATGCTGTGCAGTACAGGAACCGCGTGAAGGGCTTGACGCGCAAGCGTTCTATCCGTTTCACTTATTTCCCCATCATGAAGCTGGTGGGCACTTTTTCTGAAGAATATGCCGATGGAGAGGTGTGGATGACCATGCCAGAAGATACTGCTACCGAGGTCATGCCCGCATCCATCAAGTGGGCAGGCTCGTCCACCAACCGGCCGTGGTATCACAAACACAATTACCACGTCAAGTTTCTGGATGCCGATGGCAACAAAATGGACCGCACCTTCATGGGCCTGCGCAACGACAATCACTGGCGGCTGGATGCCGGACTGATTGACATGGGCCGCATCCGCAACAAGATGGCTCACGCCTTGTGGGCCGACATGTCGGTCAAGCCATATTATGCCGATCGGCAGCCCAATGTCCGCAACTATTCCCGCGGTTTCTTTGTCGATGTGTTCTTGAACGAGCGCTACATGGGCTTCTATGACATGACCGAGTACCTGGACCGCAAGCAGATGAAGCTCAAGAAGTATGACGAAGCCAATGAGGAATTCCACGGCATGTTGTGGAAGGCAAAAAACGAGACGTGGCAGACCCTCTTTGTTGCTGACTCGGCTTGTAATAACCAGAAGGAGATGTGGTGCGGCTATGAAGTCAAGTATCCCGATATAGATGATGTGAGTCCCACCGATTTCCACGTGCTCAGAGATGCGATCAGCTTTGTGGAGACCAGCAGCGATCAGGATTTCCGCGCGCAGGTGGGCGACTTTTTTGACTTGCCGGTCCTGATCGACTACTATGTGTTCATCAATGTGCTGCTGGCTATTGACAACACATGTAAGAACATGATTTGGGGATGTTATGACGGAGCGGTTGATAAGAAGTTGACCCTTGCCGTATGGGACCTTGATGCCACGGTCGGTCAGCACTGGAGCGACTTGGACGGCTATTACCGAAGCGAAATGGTAGGGCCTGAGAACGAGTTGGCGGCGGTGTCATTGTTGCGCTACAATGCGTTGTTTAACCGTTTGTTATCGTGGCCCGAATTCCACAGGCGAGTAGTGAGCAGATACTGGCATCTGCGTGACGCTATCGTGACACCCGATAGTCTGATCAGCCGTTTTGCCCGGACCTACGACCTGTTGCGCGATTGCGGCGCCATCAAGCGCGAGGAGATGCGGTTCTCGGGCGATAGCGATATTAACTTTCGTGTGCTCGATTTCAATGATGAGTTTGAATACTTGAGCGACTGGATCAGGCGCCGCATCGTCTATCTTGACAATCACACTTTCCACCACGTGCGGGGAGATGTCGATTTTGATGGCGAAGTAGGAATCAGTGACATCAATTGCATTATCGATATTCTCCTGGGTACTGTGACCGATGAAGTTCTGACGGAGTTTGCCGACGTGAATGGTGACGGCGAGGTCAGCCTTTCGGACATCAACGCCGTTATTGACATTCTCCTGTCCATGTGATTGGTGGCCAGAGGGTGATAGACAGTGTGCCAGAGGGCTTTCTGCGTTGGAGATATGTCAAAAAAACGTTTTTTTTATTGCCAGTTCGGGAAATTGTACTACCTTTGCACCGCTTTTCGTAATCTCTGACAAGAAATAGTGTGGCTTGTGTATATTGCGAAGTGATTATTAACAGATTAAATGAAATAAAAATGGACTTGATTAAAGTTGCAGAACAAGCATTTGCTACAGACAAGCAGCACCCTCAGTTTTTCCCGGGTGACACAATCACGGTAGCATACCGCATCAAGGAGGGTAACAAGGAGCGTATCCAGATGTACCGTGGTGTGGTGATTAGGATTACTGGCGAAGGTGAGAAGAAGCGTTTCACCGTTCGCAAGATCAGTGACAACATCGGCGTTGAGCGTATTTTCCCGCTCGAGTCTCCGTTTATCGACAGCATCACCATCAACAAGCATGGTAAGGTGCGTCGCGCTAAGCTGTATTACCTGCGTGGTCTCACCGGTAAGAAGGCTCGCATCAAGGAGCGCCGTATCATCAAGAAGGACGAGGCCTAATCAGCCGACCCCCTCTTGTTATATCGAGTCATCTGGGACCGAGGCACGACAATCGTCGCCCCGGTCCTTTGTTTTTAATAAGAAAAGTCCTGAATTGTTGCCAGTGAATAAAATAATGTGTAAATTTGGGGTCACAGAGAAAGCCGAAACGCTTGAAAGGGAGTAGGCGAAGATATCAAAATACAGGATAAATGGACGAGGAAATGAAAAGTGCCGAACAGGCCGCTAACGAAGTGAAAAACGAGGCTGGTAACATCTTTGATGAGTTGAAGAACATGCTCGGTGATGCCGCTAACGACAGCAATGGCGTGATTGATAAACTCAAAGGACTGCTTGAAGGCGAAGAGGGAGACCCGAGTATCATCGACAAGGCCAAGGAGATGTTTGACGGCAAGGAAGGCGAGCCGGGTATGCTTGATCAGCTCAAGGAAATGCTGGACAAGGGCACAACCGCCGCAGGCGAGATGAGCCAGGACTTCCTGGATAAGGCTAAGGAAATGTTCGAGGCCAAGGAGGGTGAGCCCAGCCTGTTGGACAAGGCCAAGGAAATGTTTGGCGAAGGTGCGACTGCAGCTGGCGAAATGATGGAAAAGGCAAAGGACTTTGTGGAGCAGGGCACTGCCGCTGCTACCGAGGTGGCCCAGGACTTGTCACAGAAGGCCAAGGAAGCCTTCGAGCCCAAGGAGGGTGAGGAGAATGTGCTGGACAAGGCCAAAGAAGCTCTCGATGATGCCGGAAAGGCTGCTGAGGGCGTGATGGACAAGGTTCAGGACTTCTTGAAAAAAGCCTTTGGTCCCAAGGACGAAGGCCAGGCCTGATCTATCTCCTGAATAAACTAAAATTACGCGAATTAAACGAATGGCATCAGCCGCCAGGTTCGTTTAATTCGCGTAATTGGCTTCACCGAGATACAGTTTCGTAGTTGAGTTGTAGGTCCAATTCGTAGAAATTGAACGCGGATGCCAAATTAGTCTGATTTGCGAAATTCTTAGTTTATTTTAGTCGAGGAAACGTTTGTCAAGATCGCTGTAGCACTCGATGCGGCGGTCGCGCAGGAAGGGCCACCAGCGCCTCACCTGCTCGCTGCGCTCCATATCGATGTCGATGACTTGGAGATCCTCGCTATCGTTCGGGGCCCGGTAGATGAGTTCGCCTTGAGGACCGGCAATGAAGCTGCTGCCCCAGAACTGGATGCCACGGGTCTGCCCTGACGGATCGGGCTCGTGTCCCACACGGTTGACCGTGATGACATGCAAGCCATTGGCCACGGCATGTCCGCGCTGCACAGTTATCCATGCCTCACGCTGGCGTTCCTGTTCCTCGGGAGTGTCGCTGCTCTCGTAGCCGATGGCAGTGGGGTAGATGAGCAGTTCTGCACCACGCATGGCCATTAACCTTGCGCCCTCGGGGTACCACTGGTCCCAGCACACCATCACACCGAGTTTGCCCAGTGAAGTTTCGATGGGGATAAAGCCCTGATCGCCAGGTGTGAAATAGAATTTTTCGTAATAGGCGGGGTCGTCAGGGATGTGCATCTTGCGGTATTGGCCCGCCACGCGGCCGTCGGTGTCAAAAACTACCGCCGTGTTGTGGTACAATCCTGTCGAACGCTTCTCGAACAGCGAAGTCACAAGTACGACGCCACACTCACGTGCCACTGCGGCATATTCCCGTGTCACATCCCCAGGGATGGGTACAGCCAGGTCAAAATTGTCAACGCTTTCTACTTGGCAAAAGTATAGCGAGTCGTGCAGCTCAGGCAGGACGACGAGTTGTGCGCCCTGGTTGGCGAGTTGCTTGATCTTATGGATGAGCGACTGGCGGTTGCCTGCAATGTCGCTGGTGTTGCGCTGTTGAATAATTCCTACTTTCATAGTATATGTCAATTGATTAAAGATCAGATAAAGCCCCCTTAGGCAGTTGCATGGTGGCGCAATGCAAGGAACCGTGTTCTTGTATGAGTGGGCGGCAGTCGATGGCGACGACCTTACGGCCTGGGAATGCCTCTCCGATGAGTTGACAAGCCTTGAGATCGTTTTCGGGCTGGCCATAGACGGGAACCAGTACCTGATGGTTTGTAACCAGGAAATTGGCATAGGTTGCCGGTAACCTGAAATAGGTGTGCTCATAGATCGGGTCAGGTAGCGGCAACTTGATCAGGCGGTAGTGGTTGCCATCGATGTCAGTGAATTGCTGGAGCTGTTGTTCCATCTTCATCAAGGGCTCGAAATGCTCATCCTCTAGGTCGTCGCATCCCGTATAGAGAATCACGCCGTCCGGAGCAAAGCGCGCCAGCGTGTCGATGTGACCGTCGGTGTCGTCGCCCACAAGGCTGCCATGGTCAAGCCACAGCATTTTCTCGCAGCCCAAGCGGTCAAGTAACATTTTTTCCAATTGATGGCGGCTGAGTGTGTCGTTACGGTTGGGGGCGGTCAGGCAGCAAGTGGTCGTCATTACTGTGCCCTTTCCATCGGTCTCGATGGAGCCGCCTTCGAGCACCAGATCACGGTAGTTGAGCAACGGCAACTTGAATATTGCTAACTCGTTAAGCCGAGTGTTGACCTGGTTGTCGCAGTCGGCGGCAAATTTCATGCCCCAGGCATTAAAGGTGAAGTCGGCCAACAAGAGCTGGCCATCGCGATAGACGGTGATGGGTCCGTAGTCGCGCACCCAGGTGTCGTTGATTGGCATCACGGCAATACTGATGCGATGCCAATCCACTTCGGTTCCTAGTGCTTGACGTACTTCTTCAGGGTCATTGGCAACGATCACGAGCCGCTCGTCGTCCTGTAAGATAGCGCGTGCTATTTCAGTATAACATGCAGTGACCTCATCAATCATGGGGGTCCAGTCGGTGCCGCAGTTGGGCCATGCTATCAGTATGCCGTCCTGCTGGTCCCATTCGGCGGCAAAGCAAAGGTTTCTCTTGGATGGAAACATTTATTTAGGGGAATTGGTAGAATTGATTGTCAGGTATTGGTTAGATGTTGTTCCCAAACTCTTGATAGTTGTCCCAGTATGAATCCTGGGACTCTACAATCTCGTCGATGAAGTCGCGGTAACCATCCTTGATATTATAGCCGTTCTCTTCACACCAGACGCTATAATCATCTTCAAAGCCTTCGATCTCACGACGCATTCTCTCAAACTCCCGATCAAGATCGGATGTGTTACTGAATCTATCCAGTAGTTCACGCAGTATTTCAGAAATATCGTTCATGTTCTTCTCCTTTGTTTTTCAGGGGCTTTATAAGCACCCATTATGGTTATACACTTGTCCCGATGGTTTTGATGTTCAAATATAGTATGTTTTTTTCAAATAACTACTATACTTGGGGCATTATTTATTTACACCTCAAAATATTACTAAATGTGGTTAGTCGGGACGTGAAAGCGGGCAATAAGTCGAAAAACGTTTTCATGTAGAAATAAAAGTAATGTTTTTTTGCCGGCAAATAAATTAACTTGTTGTAACTTTGTGCCGTAATAGGTGATGCGCCTGTGGTTTGCATCATCGGTTTGACAGCTACATTTTATATTTATATAATAGAGACTTTATAATCATAATAGAAATGGTTGTGAGATGGTTTAAGTCAGTTTCGATGTCTTTGTTCCTGCTGCTCTTGACTGCTTGTGCGAGCAATGGACTCGAGGAAATGATTCCTGCTGATGCCACGGGCGTGGTCAGTGTTGACGTGCCTGGGATTCTCGATAATGCCGACATGCTCGATGGCGACAAGGTTGTGCTTCCCAAGTCGTTGCGTCAAGCGGTTGACAACAACGACACCTCTCCATTGTGTGTCTTGCTCAGCGACTTGCCGCAGCTTGGGCTGGATATGGATAGCAAGGCCTATGCGTTCTTTACGGTCAAGACCTTCGGGCGAGTCATCCTGGCTAGCTTGGATGATCCGGCTAAGGCACGCAAAACCCTGTCTATAAGGGTCGGAGGAGACTTCTCCACTGTCGAGGGCGTGGATTGCATGTATGTGGGTGACAACTTGTATGCCATTTCTGGCAATGTGCTGCTGGTGGGTACGGTCAATAAGGCCATGGAGATTTCACGTGCCGCCAAGGCCGCTAAAAGCATCCTGAACAAGACCTCAACCAGCATCATGGACAAGAAGGAGGTCAAGGAACTGCTCCACAACAAGGATACTGAGATTAATGCATGGATTCAGGGCAAAGCCGTCAAGACTATCCTCAATAAGAGCGACGTATATCGTGAGTTGTCCCGCAAGATGCCTCTTATCAATATTTTTACCGAGAGCGATATCGACGAGGTGACCTGCCAGGTTGACATCGAGGATAAGGGCGTGGAGATGACCACCCGTATTAAGGCTGCTGACAACAGCGAGTATGCCCAGTTGCTGAACTCGGTCATGGCCAGCCCCAGTGATGATGTGCTCAAGGCTATTCCTAACTCGATGGATTACATCTTCTCGATGTGTGTCAAGGGCGAAAACTTTGTCAAGCTCACCCAGATCCAGCAGTTGCTCAAGATGTTCGGCCGCTTGCCCTATATCGGACAGATTGATCTGGCAAGTATTCTGGCTACCATCGACGGCCCGTTTGCCATCGGTTTGGCACGTGACCCCCATCTCGAGGGTGAGTGGAATATGGTGCTGGCAACCCGTTCGTCCAACCCTGATGGGGTAGTCAAGCAGATTAGCGCTTTTGCCAACTCCATGGGTCAGGCTCCGGAACTCTATGAGGGTGAGTACATCTACCAGTATGACAACAAGATGATCCGCATCGGTATCATTGATGGCATTCTGTATATGAAGATGCTCGATTATGAACAGACCGAGGGTTATGCCTATGAGATGAAGCCAGTGCGTGAATTCTTTGGCGGCGCTATGCTGGGAATATTTGCTCAGACCCATAACGACAGCATCAACGGCTATTTTGACTTCGGCTTGACGGACATCTTCAATGGTAACGGACACTTCTATACCAGTGATTCTAAAGCCAATGCAGCGCTTGAACTCCTCTGCTCCCTGTGCTCCATCAAGGCCGGTGACGCATTTGGTAATGAGGATGCCGATGATGATGGTGTCTCATCTTTCATGTCCGGTGCTATAGACAAGCTTCAGCCCATGAACTGATCGTGCAAGAGATACACTTAACAACAAATAATCAGGGCTGTCCGGAGAGGGCAGCCCTGATTTTATCCGATCACGTAGTGCGCCTTGAGGCGACGATGATTCCCTTAGAACTTGTAGTTGATGCCGAGTCCGATAACGCCCTGATCAACCTTGCGGATGATAGTGTGGCGATACTCGAGATTGACACCGAAGTGGTCGGTGAGCTCATATTCTACACCTGCTCCCACATTGATGCCGATGTGGTTCTCCTCGTCGGACGGGAATTTCTCTCCATCGATGGTGCGGGCCGATATTTTGGTCATTGAGTAGTTGAGGCCAGCCAGAGGATAGAAGTATAACTGGTGGTTCCACAGGTTGAGCAGGTAGTGTGCATTGAGGTTCACATCCCACCAGGTGGTGTGTTTGTGCTCAAAGAAAAAATTGAAGCCCACTTCGGCGCGCAACTGGTCAAGGATGCCATACTGGAAGCGTGCTCCCAGGCCAAGGCTTTCAATCTCGCTACCGTACACTAAGTTGGCACCAACAGCGGTCTCGCCCTGTGTTACCTGAGCTTGCCCTATGCCGATACCCAGCATGAGCGTGCATACAAGAGTCAAAATCTTTTTCATGACGTTTCTACTTTAAAAATGTTTATTGATAAAAGTTATTGCCGCTAATAAAACAGGGTGTAAAAGTAAAAGTTTTTTTTGAAACAAGCAAGTAAAAGTGAATTTTAGGGCTCAAAAAATGGCAGAATGCTCATTATGGGAATAAAAAAGCTGCCCTTGTGAGGCAGCCTAAATCATTTTGATGCATGAAAAATTTTATCCCAAATAGGCCTTAAGCAACTTGCTCTTCTGGCCTTTCAGGCGGCGAATAGCTTTTTCCTTGATCTGGCGTACGCGTTCGCGCGTCAGGTCAAACTTGGCTCCAATCTCTTCGAGCGTCATCTCCTGACAACCGATGCCAAAGAACATTTTCAAGATGTCCCTCTCACGCGGATTGAGTTGATCAAGCGCACGGTTTACCTCCTTGGCGAGCGACTCCTGGTTAAGGGTGGAGTCGGCCATGGGTGAGTCATTGTTGGGCAGCACATCCAGCAGGCTGTTGTCTTCGCCCTCTACAAAGGGTGCATCAACCGAGACGTGACGACCTGAAACCTTCATCGTGTCGCTGATCTTGTCAACCGGAATGTCGAGACGCTCGGCAAGTTCCTCGGCCGACGGACGGCGCTCATGCTCCTGCTCAAACCTGGACTGGGCCTTGCTGATCTTGTTGATCGACCCCACCTGGTTGAGAGGCAGCCTGACAATGCGAGATTGCTCGGCCAGGGCTTGAAGGATGGATTGACGGATCCACCATACTGCATAGGAGATAAACTTGAAGCCACGTGTCTCGTCGAATTTCTGTGCTGCCTTGATGAGGCCCAGATTTCCCTCGTCGATCAAGTCGGGCAGACTCAATCCTTGGTTCTGATACTGCTTTGCGACAGAAACGACAAAGCGCAAGTTGGCGTTGACAAGTTTGTCAAGTGCAGCTTGATCGCCTTGGCGAATGCGCTGTGCCAACTCGACTTCCTCATCAACCGTAATGAGTTCCTTACGGCCAATTTCCTGAAGATACTTGTCAAGGGACGCGCTCTCGCGATTAGTAATGGATTTTGTAATTTTAAGTTGTCTCATCTAACTAGTGTAGAGTTTAAGCGTGCAAAGATAGAACATTTTCTTGAATAAGACAAGTAATTTCTGCAAAAACGCAAAAAAATAGTTTTTCCACCCCCATGTTATGAACATATAGGGGAGATTATATTTGCATGCAAAAATTGTGCCAAACCCTATCAGTATCAACACACACATAAACGCGTCACGTGATGTGGTGACTACCAAAAAGGGATTGAATCGTGGGTGCAGTCTTGAATGCTGGCAGGATGTTGGTCGTGTGGCAGGTTAACCTCGTTCTGCTCTGTGATTGTTAGTGGTCTTGCAATCAACAGGTATTGCGAGGGCAGAAGCCACAATGGGGACTCCTTCCATTTAGGATGACAACATCATGCCTGCATGCTCATTGATAATCAACTGCTCAACAATGCCTGCCAGAGGCTTGTCGGTGGCAACAGCGAGTTCTTTGAGTTTTGCTTTGGTATCCTCGGAAATAAGGATAGATAACTGCACACGTTTACCATAAATCCTTGGCCGTCCAGCGCCAGGTCTAGATCCTCCTCTCATAATGCTTCAGGTTTTAGAGATTGTTATTTACTAATTAGATGTGCAAATTTAATACAATTTTTTGAAAATCCTATAGTAATTGGCGATTTTTTTGAAATAATTTGCAGAAAAAATACGATTATTGGTTTTTTAGGTGTTTTTCCACGGTGAAAAAATCACATTTGGGATGTTTTGGGCTGGTATCGAAGATAACGAAGGAGGCCGGGAATGGTTCCCAGCCTCCAAATGCTTATGGTATGAAATGTGAAAAGATTTTTTATTGTTCGTCGTCGCTCAGGTCAACGGCATAGTAAACCTTCTTGCCAGTGGGGTAGAAGCCGGTGATGAACATCACCTTGTCGCTGTCGCTGCTGCGCATAATCTGGTTGTAGATGTTCTCCACGTCATCGCGCGTGTCAACGGGGATGTTGTTGATGTCGGTGATGATGAAACCGTCGCGGATGCCTGCATTCTTGAACTTGCCGGCCTTGACACCAACCACTTTCAGTCCCTTGCTGATGGCTAGGTCTTCCTTGTCTTCCCTGCTCAGCTCGGTGAAGGCACAGCCCAGTGACATGACATCGCTCTGCTTGGTCATCTTGGTGTTGCCCTGGTCGTTCTTGAAGGTGACTGTGGTGCGCTTGAGCTTGTTGTTGCGGTAGTACTCAATCTCGGCCTTGTCACCAGGACGCAGTTTGTTCATTTCTTCCTGCATCTCGCCGCTGTCCTTGACGCGTGCACCGTTGAGCTTGACGATTACGTCGCCCTCCTGGATGCCTGCCTCGCGGGCGGCACCGCGGTCAGTGACCTTAGCAACATAGATACCCTCGTTTGTGGCGGTGATCTTCTCCTCCTTGGCCTTCTCGGCGGTCAGCTCGGTGTACTGGATGCCCAGGACGGCACGCTGTACGGTACCATATTGCTTGATGTCGGTGATGACCTTCTTGACGGTGTTGCTGGGCACGGCAAACGAGCATCCGCTGTAGTTGCCGGTTTGGGAATAGATCATGGTGTTGATGCCGATGAGCTCGCCGGCAGTGTTGACCAGTGCGCCTCCCGAGTTGCCGGGATTTACGGCTGCGTCATGCTGGATAAAGGCCTTGATGCCGCCGTTGTCGCTGGTGTTCATGCCACGTGCCTTGGCGCTGATGATGCCGGCGGTAACGGTCGAGTTGAAGCCGAAGGGGTTGCCCACGGCCACGCACCACTGGCCCACCTTGACAGCGTCACTGTTGCCGAACGTGATGGTGTGCAGGTCCTTGGCGTTGATCTTGATCAGCGCGATGTCGGTCTTCTCGTCGGTGCCCACCACTGTAGCATTGAACTGGCGGTTGTCGTTGAGGGTGACCTCAAGTTTCTCGGCACCTTCGATCACGTGATTGTTGGTGACAATATAGCCGTCAGCACTGATAATGACACCCGAACCCATGCCGCGGGGCTGAGGCTCGCTCTTCTGCTGCGGTTGCTGCTGGCGCTGTCCTTGTCCGAAGCCGGGGCCAAAGAAGAACTCAAACGGGTCAATAAAGCCTCCCTGATACATATTCTGTTGAGGTGTAGCGTAGCTCTTGATGCTGACAACGCAGTTGATGGTGCTCTCGGCCACATCGGTGAAGTCGCGGCTCAAGTCGATGGGCCTGGTCGAAGTTTTCACAAATCCATTGTCGCTTGCCGTGTTGTTGCTCTCCTTGGTGAGCACATATGTGTCGGAGATTACGCCTTTCTTTTGCAACTCGCTAGTTGCCATCATTGTTGCTGCCGATCCCAGGATGGAGGCAGCTACAAGCATAATTGCTAATTTCAAATTCTTTTTCATGTGTCTTTTTTGTTAATTTATTGTCGGTTTTAATTTTTCTAAGTGTTAAATTTAACTTTTCAAATTGTGTGCCAAATGTACAACGAAAAATGACATGGGCAATAGTTTGCGCCTTTATTTTAAAGTAAATTAATAGCAATGGTACTTCTTTTTAAATAGTTTTACAATCCAACATGTCCTAGTAACAATTAATGACATTCTGTCACTTGAGGCTAGTGTGCCGTCATGCCGAGAGAAAGAATCCAGCCCACGAACGTCATGTCTGTGGACTGGATGGTAGGTGTTATAATCAGATGTGATGTGTTGCCGATGGCCGTGGAATCAGGTCTCGATCTTGCCGTCTTCCTCCATTGCCTTGAAGAGTTCGGCGAGGACATACATGCTGCCTCCGATGTAAATCAGATCACGCGGCAATGCCGCCTGTTGAGCCGCTTGGAGCGCTTCCATTACATTATTATATATATTGCCTTCCAGCCCATGCTTGGATGCAATTGTTTTAAGCTTCTTGACAGGAAGAGCGCGTGAGCTTTGGGCCTGGGTGAAGTAGTAAGTAGCCTTCTTGGGTAAGAGGTTGAGAATTCCGTCAATGTCCTTGTCGGCCATGAAGCCCATGACCATGTGGAGTTTGTCATAGGTCTCTTTCTTTAACTGATTGGTGGCGACGGTCATGCTGGCTACGTTGTGGGCCGAGTCGCAAATGGTTAGCGGGTCGGTTCCCAGTTTCATCCATCGTCCCATGAGCCCTGTAGATTCGACGACCGTTGCAAACCCCTCACGTATGGCTTCTTCCTTAATGCGGTATTTCATTCGCTTGAGCATGCCGATAGCTGTGAGTACAGTGTTGGCGTTTTCAATCTGGAAGTCTCCTGTGAGTTCATCATCGATTGTTCCGAAACTGGCGGTTTTCAGGCGCAGCTTCCCGTCAACCATTTGGGCATCAAGGACCTCGGGCGTATCTTGAGCAAACTTGATTTCGGCATACTGCCTTCTGGCGTAACGGGCGATGATGGTTCGCACTGAATCTTTGGCGTTACCGACAACAACAGGTACGCCATGTTTGATGATTCCTGCTTTCTCGCTGGCGATTTCTTCTATTGTATTGCCAAGGAATTGCTGGTGTTCCAGGCCAATGTTGGTGATGATGCTCAAGTCGGGGGTGATGATGTTGGTGCTGTCTAGTCTTCCGCCCAGTCCTGTCTCAATTACCGCGACATTGACGTTGCGCTGTGCAAAATAGTCGAAGGCCATTGTCGAAGTCAGCTCGAAAAATGAAGGGTCAATTCCTTCGATTGCCTTTTTCTGATATTCAGCTACCCAATTTACGACAAATTTTCGGCTCACTTTCTTGCCGTTGACGCGGATGCGTTCTCTGAAATCAACGAAGTGGGGCGAGGTGAATAAGCCCACACGGTAGCCGCACTTCTGTAAACAGGAAGCGAGTAGATGGGCGGTTGACCCCTTGCCGTTGGTTCCTGCTATGTGTATGGTGCGATAACGGTTGAATGGCTCGTGGTACATTCTGCCAACTGCAATCGAGGTCTCAAGACCTGGCTTGTAGCCCTTGCCGCCGTCGCGCTCAAACGCAGGACGCTGATTATAAAGGTAGTCTAATGTTCGATCCCATATTCTTGCTAATTCTTCTTTTCTTGCCATATTCTATTTTGTACAGTTTCACCTGCCACTATTCATTAACAGGTGCAGTTTCTTCATCAAAAAGGCAGTATGGCTATAAGCCGGGTTATGTGCCTGCCGTTAAGGCTGGTGCCTGTCATTTATCTGTCCGATGCATTGCTGCAACGGTATAGCGTTCTACCCCCCGGCAATGGACGAGCAACCCTTAAATGCCGGTATACATGAACTTGCAACTCACAGGTGGTGCGGCACACTGTGTCACCACAGTGTCCGGTGGGCTCTTACCCCACCTTTTCACCCTTACCGCTTACACGGCGGTTATTTTCTGTCACCTTAACCCTACGGTCACCCGCAGCTTCCCGTTAAGAAATGTGATGCTCTGCGTTGCCCGGACTTTCCTCTCGCAACCATTGTATGTTAACGAGCGACAAGCCGCCATACTGCATTTAATGGGCACAAAATTACAAATAGATATCAAACTATGCAAATAATTATTTAATTGTTTTTTTACTGGCATTACAGCAATTACACATATCTTTGTACGTTTAAATGTTATAGACGACCCAATAATACTTGCTATGAATCTCATCAAGAATTTATCAATACGCACTATGGCCGAACGCTATGGCCTGTGTTTCAAGCGGTTCCCTTTGTCGATGATACTCATCATCTTTCTGACGTGTCTCATTATTTATAGCAATCACGGTTGGAATCCGCAAGAGAAGTTGGAATTCTTCCTTATCTTTTATCCTGCAACAGGCGCGTTGCTCGCTATTGCACTCTCACTGCTGACCGAGGATTTCAAGAGCAAGGTCGTTGCGGTGATTACCCAGGTGCTGGTTCACCTGATATGGTTTGGTGTGTCGGCATATCTATCTCAGTTTGATCGGTTCTCTCTGCCACAGTTGATTGCTGTCAGTGCAACGGTGGTAGCCATTGGGCTCTCGGTGTTTATCGTGTGCTTTTATCGCAGGAATCAGGAAGTGCCTTTTTGGAACTTTTCTATGCGCATGGTGTTGGCCCTTGCTATTACGGTTACGATTGGCGCTTTCCTGACCTTGGGACTGCTCTTGCTTGTGGAGTCGTTGAAGATGTTGTTCAGCCTGCAGATGTACAGTGAGATATATGTGGACATTTGGACAGTATGCATGGTATTGCTGGCCCCCTCAATGTTTATGATTCTCATTCCCAGGGGCAAAAGCAAGTACCTGGCTACTGTAGCCGATTTCTCACGGTTTGCCAAGGGGGTAGTACAGTACCTGTTCCTGCCGTTGCTGGGGCTGTATTTGATTACACTCTATGCCTATGCGTCCAAGATCCTGTTCCAGTGGTCGCTTCCAGTGGGTAATGTGAGCTATCTGGTGTCGGGCAGCATGGTATTTATGGTGTTGCTCATCTACCTGACTTTTCCTCTTCAGTACCTTGAGGGCAACAAGTTGTTTAAGCGTATCATACGTTGGTTGCCCGTGCTGATGTTGCCGCTCTTGGCACTGATGACAGTGGCCATTGGCCGTCGTTTGGCGGATTACGGTATCACGGTGAGCCGCCTCTATCTGTTGGTGTTCAACATTTGGTGCTATGCCGTATGCCTTTGGCTGATTTTCACCCGCAATAAACGCATTTGGCTCATTCCTGCCTCATTTGCCGTCATCCTCTTCCTGATCTCGGTGGGGCCGCAGTCTATCGCTAACGTGACACAGCGTCAATTGAAGAAAGAGGCCCGCACGGCGTTTGTTGCCGCTGGTTTCAATCAATTCCCGCTCACGGGCGAAAATTATGAGCTGTGGCTCAAACAAGCTGACTCCAAGGTGGCCCGCTCCATCGATTCTAAACTCCACTACCTCTATACTGACTATGGTTACAGGGCCATCAACGATCTTGTGGGCAAGGATGTCATCACAGGCCGTTGTTCCTCGTTGGATGCCGATGGCAATATCACCGAGGACCTGCACGATACTTTTGCCAACGATGGCATGATCAAGAATTCGCCTGTGCCGCAAGGTTACTCCTCGATGACTCTTGTCACAGGTGCGGATGACAACATCGTGAAGGTGGATGGTGACATCATGCTGGTCAAGGTAAATGACGGCAACGGCGTCGAGCATCGGTTTGAGTTTAATGTTAAGCAACTGGCCGAATATGATACCGACAGGATTCCCGATGACGAGTCACGGCCATTGTTTATCGATAACGGAGAGGCATTGTTGGCTATTGACGATTTCCGTGTCACGGTTTACAGCCGTGGAAGCAATTATGTAAGTTTCTCAGGCATCCTGTTCACCAAATAGGTTTGATGAAACCCATCGTGTGCGGTGGCTCGAAAAAAGTGTCGGTTGTTGATAACTTTTTTCGGGCCATTGTTGCATTTGTTACTGTTATTGGCAGTAATTTTGTAGCAGAAAATTATTAATGTGCAAATGAACCGTTTTTTATCGTTTCTCTTGATGGCCTTTGTGGCCTTTTTATCGTTACAGGCAGCCGTTGTAACCTTTGATTTCTCGACTGCCGAGGGTATTTCCGCCATGGGTTATGCTGTGCCTGAACAGGGTGCTGGCACCAATCTGACACAAGCCGGTCCTGTGACTGTGGATGGCGTGACGTTGTCAGCAGCCGATGGCTCAACCCAGACACGCATCTGGAACTCTCAGGGCAGTTACACGCTTCGCATCTATGTGGACGGCTCGATCACCTTGTCGGTGGCCGAGGGCAGCATTACGGGCATTACCGTCAATGCCGCCAATGCATCCAACTTTGACTTGCTGGCCAGCGTGGGCGAGTATGCCGTTGCTGGAACTGTGGGCACATGGACCGGCAATGCCGCAGCAGTGACCTTCACCCACTTCGGTTCCAAGAATGCACAGGTGGCAAGCCTTGTGGTTACTACCGATGGAGAAGGCCCTGTTGGCCCTGACCCCGAGGACCCCATCGACCCCAATATCACCAAGCTTGACTCGCTCAACCATCTGGCAGCGCTGGAAGACGGTACTGCCTTCCAGTTCACGAGTGACGTGTATGTCAACTACCAGTGGAATGACTACCTGTGGGTAATGCAGCTTGATGAGGAAGGTAATGCCTTTGCGGGACTTATCTATGGTGACGCTGGCAAGCAGTATCCCCTGGGTGCCGTTATCCCTGCAGGCTGGACGGGCGTGAAGAAGACCTATAAAGGAATGGTTGAGGTGGCAGAGCCTGCCCATTTCGCCAATCCCAAAACCATCTTGGACGAGTACTATTATTCGGCATTTGATTGTACGGGCGGTTTGTCCTATGTCGCTGACCCCGATGAGGGATGGGTGAACTATAAGGTGTTCTTTGAAGGAGTCGGACTGAGTGAGATTGACGAGCGTGGCAATTTCACGATAACCAGCACCGAGACCGAGGACGGTATTACCCGTGAGGCTACGATGGCGGGCTTCAACAAATTCGCTATCGATTATCCTGAGGTGGATTCCACCGAGGTTTATTCTATCGAGGGCATGGTCATCAGCTATAATGGCGAGATGGAGCTTTATCCTATCAGCATCACTTCCGACCCGGGCACACACTTGTGGAAAGTGCTGTATGAAGGTGAGGACGGTATGACATGCAAAATCATCGATACATTATATGTAGCAGCTGCTGTTGATGGCGAGAAGGGCAAACTGGTCTTTGTGACCGACAATGTGGATGAAATCTACTATGACACCTATGCCGAGTGGGGTTATGCCGAGTGGATGGCATGGTATCCCGACTGGATTGCTCTCGACTGCTCACAGAACGAAGCGTTCTACCAGGCGATTGCCGATGCCGAGGTGCTCACGTCAGGAACTGTGAAAGGCACGCTTGCTGACTGCAAAACCAATCCCCGTTTGGTACTCAACAGTGCTCCAGTTGCCCTGGATATGGCTGAACTGCCCACATTGACCATGTTCCAGTATGACTTGAACAAGGATTACATCACTGCTGTGGGCAATGAGTTAGCTCGTGCCGATGGCTACTTCTATTATAAAGAGGGCAAGCCCTACTTGTGCAGCGATGAAGATACAGTCATGGTGAAACTCGACTTTGGCTATGCTCCTGCTCTTGAAGCCGAGATGGCAGATAAGGAAGGCTATTGCTTTGGCCTGCTGTGTGTTTTCACACTTGACGAGGTCTGGGACGAAAACACGGCCGAGAGTCCCATGCGACGCATCCATGTCACCGACGATGATTATTTCACCAACTACACGCTTTATCCCTTGGCCATCATTTCATGCGCTTCGGTCGAGGAGACTTCAGTGGGCAAGCAGGTGGTGGATGTGAAGTACATTACCCCTTCGGGCATCGTCAGCCAGCAACCGCAAGACGGTGTGAATATCGTTGTGAAGACCCTTAGCGACGGTTCCCGCACCTCCACAAAACGTCTGAACAAGTAACTAGAAACTAAAATTTCTACTTTTCTACTCATTCTACATGCGCACGTGCAGTTGTAGAATAAGTGGAAAAGTAGAATTTATGTGGGTCCGGATTATCGAAGGTTGAGGCGTTGCAGGACGACGACGATGGTGCCCTTGTTGTCGAGCAGGGCCATCTCATTCTGGTTGATGCGCTTGCAGGATTCTGTTCTTTCCAGAGCCAGCAACAATGAGGTTTCATATTCAATCTCTTCGCAGTCGTTCTCGGTAGAGTGTAGGTCCTCGAACTGGATGGCCATGTCCTTGGTCGGGTCAAGGGTGATGATGCCGTTGATGATATTGCATCCTGTATCGCCATGAATAGTCTGCATAACGGCATCAACAACGACCCGCATGTTAAGTTCACTCACGTTCTCGCTGTCGATTTCCTTGATGAGCCAAGCCCCGTTCATGGCATCCAGGTTGTGCCGCTTGAGCACCATGATGACAGCGCCCTTGGAATTCATCAGATTGAGGTATTGTGCATTATACTGAGTTTCGAGGCTGTAGCGGCGGACATCGGCCAGGGTGTGCATGATGGTCTTCTCGGATGTGACGTTGTGACACTGCCTGTCGGTAGTAATGAAATCACTGAACATCAGATTGTTGCCATTCAACTGAAAGGTTCCGTTGATGGTGTTGCAGCCGTTGTGGCCATAGACCTTGTTGCCTCCTGCAAAGTCCAGATACAGATAGGCACGGTCGATGGTATAAATTTTCTTCTTGCGCATTGAGACAATGTCCCACTCGCCATACAATTGCTTGGCGGGGTCGGTGACGGTTACTTCGCGCATGGGCTGTTCAGCGTTGTTCGCGATGTTCTCAACGGTCACGGTTTTCTTCTGATACTTCTTGTCTTTTTTCTTGTGGGCATCCATTGTCACAGGAGCCATCAACAAGGCAGCCAAGAGGGTGAAAAGGATATATTTTCTCATTTGGTTGAAGTCTTTTACAAATACAATCTTCAAAATTAATGCAAGTTGACGACATGACAAAATCCTTTAGCCGTTTTTAAGATTTTGTGCCATAAAATGTGAAAAAACAATTAGCCGTTGGACGTTTTTTGGCCGTTGCGAAATTTTGCCCTACTTTTGCCGTTATAATAACGCAAACATGAAGAAGATTCATACAATATACCGCCGTTTGGTGCTGCTGGCCATGCTGGTAGCGGCCATGGGCGTTCATGCACAGATCAATACTGAGCAGGTGGTGAATATTGGCCGCAATGCACTATACTTTGAAGACTATATACTTGCCATCCAGTACTTTAATCAGGCCATTAAGGCCAAACCGTTTCTTGCCGAGCCTTACTTCTACCGTTCGGTGGCCAAGATCAGCCTGGAAGATTACCGTGGAGCCGAGCAGGATGCCAGCTTGGCGATTGAGCGAAATCCGTTCATCGTCGATGCCTATCAGGTGCGTGGCGTGTCGCGTCAGAATCTGGGCGACTACGCGGGCGCTGTCGAGGACTATAATGCTGGCCTGAACCTGATGCCCGAGGATAAGAACCTGCTCATCAATCGTGCAATCTGTCTGAGTGCCTTGAAACAGTATGATGATGCCGAACAGGCCTTTGACCGGCTGTTGCAAATCGACCGTCGCAACGACCGTGCCTATATAGGCTTGGCGCAGATGAACTTGGCCCGCAAGGACACTACCGCCGCACTCGACAACCTGAATCAGGGTATCGCGTTGAGCAAGAAAAATGCCAGTGCCTATGTGATGCGTGCCGAGATTGCCACCCGCTCACGCCACGATTTTGAAAGCGCCCTGGCCGACATGGACAGCGCCATCATGCTTGAGCCTCGTTATGCAGGTTACTTTATTAACCGTGCTTTCATGAAGTATAATCTGGATGACTACTTCGGAGCCATGGCCGACTATGACTATGCCATCGGTTTGGACCCCACTAGTCAGGAGGCTCACTTCAATAGAGGCCTGTTGCGTGCCGAGGTCGGGGATAACAATAAGGCTATCAGTGACTTTACTTTTGTACTCAAGAGTAATCCTTCCAACTTTATGGCACTCTATAACCGTGCCTTGTTGCACATGCGCACCCGCCAGTATCGTGAGGCTGTCAGCGACTTCACTGCCATTCTGAAGAAGTATCCCGATTTTGAGGCAGGCTACATGGCACGAGGCGAAGCCAAGCGCCGCATGGGCGACAACAAGGGTAGTGAGGCCGACATGGAGAAGGCTATGGCCGTCTTCCGCCGCAATAAGACCCACGTCTCTAATTTCAATCCCGCCGAGATTGAGGCCACGGCTGCCATCAAGAAAGCAGAGCAGCGGGCATTGAATGGAGAAATGGATGAGCCTGAGAGCGCCGAGGAAATCATCAACCGCTTCAATACCTTGCTCACAGTTCATGAGCAGGATCCCGTTAAGCCAGAGTATGCCAACCGCCAACGTGGCCACATCCAGAATGATAACATCGAGGTGGAACCGATGCCCATGTTCTCCTTGTCCTATTATGCAACCGATAACAAGTTGAACGGCAAGACCCACTACATCCGTGAGATTGGTGACATCAACGACTTGCGGGTATTGCCAGGAACGCTTACACTGGTCAGTGGAGAACCTAAACTCAGTGAGGAGGATATTCAACACCATTTTGCCAGCATCGATTACTATAACTCCCTGTTGTCACACGCCAAGCCGCGCAGTATCGATTACTTTGCCCGCGGACTGGATTATCTGATTGTCAAGAATCCTGAGGCCGCTCTCGGTGACGCTGAAGCCGCCTTGAATCTGAGCCCGCAATTCATGTTGGCCTATATGTTAAGGGCTGACGCCCACTATATGCAATTCCTGATGGCACAAGTCCGTGATGAACACAGCGACGATTTACAGGCAGGAGCTCCCGACGAGAGGTCCCAGATCATGTTGCGGCAGCGTCAGGACGTGACGACACTCGACATGATGATTGCCGACCTGGATCAGGCCATCAAACTCTCTCCCAAAAATGTGTATGCCCACTATAATAAGGGCAATGCCTGTATGCTACAGGGCGACTACACTGGCGCCATCAGCTGCTATACGACGGCGATTGAACTCAAGCCCGACTTGGCCGAGGCCTATTACAACCGTGGCTTGATGTACTTGCGCATGGGCAATAAGAACCAGGGCGTGGCCGACTTAAGCAAAGCTGGAGAGCTTGGCGTGCTCCCCAGCTATAATGTCTTGAAACGTATGTCCCGTTAGTTTTAGTTGCTTGGCATGGTCAGGCTCTTGAGTGTGGCCTCGACCTTGTTGAGACTGCCCTCGTTCTTGAGTAGTACCTTATGCTCCTTGTTCAACAGGTAGAAGCATGGCAAAGTGGGCAAGTCGTAAAGCTCGTATTCGATTTGCTGGCTTTGATTCCAGCCATTAATCATCATCTTGGGGTACTTGGCCTTCTTCCACAACTTCTGATCTTCGTAGGGGTAGATGGCCAGTACCGTTAGTTTCTTGTTGTTGACCAGCCTGTTGATGAGTTCGTTTTCGGCCAGGCGTTGCTTAACGGTCTCGCAGGACTCGCAGTCGGGGTTGTTGAAATAGACCAGGATAAGATCGGAATCCAGATCATAGAGGTGATGGGTGGTCTTATCACCGGGGGTAACATAATCAAAGTTGGCTGCAACCGAACCGATCATGTTTTTCTGGGCCCCCACAAGCAGCAAGCGCTGTTTTTCTTTTTCGGAGTTGCTCAAGACATAATTCTGGGTAGCATGCTTGAGTACAGTCAAGTAAAGGCCCTCGTTGTGGATGGGGTCGGCAGGATCGCTGAAACGGCGCTCGGCCAGTTCCATCATCTGTCGGTAACCCTTGGGATCCTTGGCAAGCGTTTCCATGGTCGCATTCATGAGGAATTCGGCCTTGTGCTGCTCCAGGGTAATCATCTGATCTAAAAGTTGGTTGTACTTCTCGGGTGCAGGCACCGACTGTGCCTGGGTGCAAAACCATCCTGCGATGGCGATCATTGCGGCTAAAATGAATCTTTTCATTTCTTTATCTGATTTAAATTTTAGGCATATAACGAAAATAATCGTGCAAAATTAAGTAACTTTGCCGAATAATGTCAAAAAACGATGAAAAAAATCGCAAAGACCAATGCCGCGCGTCTGCTGGACGCCGCATCAATAGCCTATGAACTCATCCCTTATGAGGTGGATGAGAGCGACTTGGGCGCTCAGCACATCGCCGATCAACTGGGAGAGAATATTGAACAGGTTTTTAAGACGCTTGTCTTGCAAGGCGACAAGACGGGTCATCTCGTGTGTGTCATTCCCGGAGCTGAGGAGGTGGACTTGAAAAAGGCTGCCCGTGTCTCGGGAAACAAGAAGGTGGACCTCATTCCCATGAAGGAACTGCTGGCAACCACGGGCTACATCCGTGGCGGCTGCTCTCCCGTGGGCATGAAGAAGCCTTTCCCTACCTATATAGATGAGACTTGCATCCTGTATGACTACATCTACGTGAGCGCTGGCGTGCGCGGGCTCCAATTCAAGATTGACCCGCAGGCGTTGGTAGAATTTGTAGGTGCCGAAACTGTTGATTTGATTGCTGAAAAGACAGAATGAATACAATAGGCAAAATATTGGCACTCACCACTTTTGGTGAATCGCACGGCCCGGCGATGGGTGGTGTTCTCGACGGTATGCCAGCCGGCGTGGCCATAGATTTGGACGAGTTACAGCGTTTTGTGGACCGTCGCCGCACAGGGCAGACCGCAGGCAGCAGCACCCGTGACGAGAAGGATAGGGTAGAGGTGCTTTCGGGTATCTGGCAAGGCAAGACACTTGGCTCGCCCATCGGCTTCATTGTCCGCAACACTGATGCCCGCAGCAATGACTATGAGGAAATAGCCCGATGCTATCGGCCCAATCATGCCGACTATACCTGGGAGGCCAAGTATGGCATCCGTGACCCGCGTGGCGGTGGACGGGCATCGGCTCGTGAGACCGTAGCCCGTGTTGTGGCTGGTGGC
The DNA here is from genome assembly GCA_947302275.1 of uncultured Prevotellaceae bacterium. Taxonomy (GTDB): domain Bacteria; phylum Bacteroidota; class Bacteroidia; order Bacteroidales; family Muribaculaceae; genus Sodaliphilus. Next base: position 16,273 of record CAMYUW010000001.1, on the reverse strand, counting down.
ATAGCTATGCAGGCATTGGAGTGTCTGGGCATCACAGTGGAAGCTGCTTTTATGCCTGTTGGTGCTGCTGAGATAGAACGTGTGGTTGCCGATGGCGACACCTTGGGCGGTATCATTGAATGCAGAATTAAAGGAGTGCCTGCCGGTCTGGGTGAGCCCGTATTCGGCAAGCTGCATGCCCAGCTGGCAGCAGCTATGATGAGCATTCCATCGGTTCATGGTTTTGAATATGGCGATGGCTTTGAAATGGCTTCGAAGTGGGGCAGCGAGGTGTTGGACGAGTTCGTGAAACGCGAGGATGGCTCTATTGGCACCTTGACCAACCACTCGGGAGGCATCCAGGGCGGCATCAGCAACGGTGAGGACATCGTCATGCGTGTCGCTTTCAAACCCGTGCCCACGCTCATGCGTGAAGTGCCCACTATCGACCGAGAGGGTAATCCTGTGACCCTGCAACCCCGTGGCCGCCATGATGCCTGTGTGTTACAGCGTGCCGTGCCCATTGTCGAGGCAATGGCTGCATTAGTGATTTTAGATAACTACCTGATTAAGAAAACCAATGTGCTCTGACGATAAAAAACAATTTTCCAAGACCTATTATCTCGCTGCTGGTGAGTGCAACCCTCAAGGCGAAATGCCCTTGACGCTGTTGATGACACGCATCATAGAGGTGGCCACATTCCACGCCAACTCGTGGGGTGCCGGCTATGCCCGCCTGATTCAGGACAACCAGGTATGGGTGCTCTCACGTGTGACGATAGAATTGACCGCTTATCCCAAGATAAATACCAACTACACGCTCACCACATGGATTGAGGACTATAACCGCCACTTCTCACAGCGCAATATGCGCCTGGACGATGCCGATGGCAATCCGCTGGGGTATGTGCGTACCATCTGGATGGTCATCGACTTGAACACACGTGCCAGCGTGGATATTTCCCAGCTGGGTTATATCAGTGATAAAGTGTCCGATCTGCCTTGCCCCATCGAGCCCATGAGCCGCTTGCGCCCCATAGAGGAGGGCCATGCCGTGGATTACACCTTCGGCTACATGGACTGCGACTTTAACCGCCATGTAAACACGGTGCGTTATCTCTCCCACCTGATGAACATCTTCGACATGGACTGCTACGACCACTACTTCATCCAGCGCATGGAAATATCCTTCATTAAGGAAACCCACTACGGCGAAACGGCCCAGTTTGTCATCGATGACACCGATCCGATGGACTCCCACATGAGCATCACCGTAGATGGCAACGACCACGTACGAGCCCGCTTCCGCTGGCAGCAACGATAATATCAATTATAAAAAAAATAATAATTATTGAATATGAACGTCAAATTACATACACCCAAAACGCTGAGGGCTGGCAGTGGAATGTCTTCAACCAAGCAGTTCTTGCTATCGCTCCTCGCCACCACCGTGTCTATTGTACTCACCTTTGGCACGGCAGGTATCATCGACTATAACAAGAAACAATCGGCCAAGAAGGAAATGGTAAAAATGGTCCTTTATGACATGGACAGGAACATAGAGTTAGTTGAGAAAGCAGATACTGCCTTTCATGAAGCTGTGCGTATACAGAAGGACATTGCGTTGCATCCAGAACACTATGACAGTCTGCGTTTCATGTTTGGACCGGCGATGGAACTGATAACTATGGAATTTCCTGAAGTCACCGAGAAAATTTTCTCAACAAGTATCGAGACGTTCAATACCATAGGCGATGTCAACTTCGTCAATGAGGTCTCAACGTTCTATATGACCCGTCACAAGTACGAGGAAATAGTGCTTCATCAGTTTCGTGAAGTCCTCGAACAAAATCCTGTCGCCCAATCACAGAAGTCACTTTTTGCTATCTCATTTCCTGAATTCGCAATTATTAACCGGCATTTCCTGAATGAATTGAAGAAATATCGCAACAATTGTATGAGGATGATGAATGTGAGCGAAGAAGATTTAATCGAGTTCAGCCATCAACATAAGAGTGAAGGATCTGGCCAGAGTGCGGATGCCGAGCGAGATGAGATGATTAAAGAGTATGAAGATGATCTCATTCTGATTAATCAGGCCATAGAAAACCGTAATTATTAACTGTTTGAATAAGATGCTAGAGAAATAATTTCAATAAGTCCGAGACATTATGAGAATAGATGAATTATATAATAGCATTATGGGTAAAGATGAATTACCCAATCAGAACAGAGATGAATTGTTCGAAATGATTAAGGGCAAATGCAAATTGAGATCACGTGCCAATATCATCTTTGGATTGGCGCTCTTAATCCTTATCATTGTAGCTATCATCTATCGTTCAAATCATCCATTCCAGTATAGACAGGGCATAGCTTCTATTTCTTTCTTTATAGAATTAGCAATTGTTGGTTGTGTATGTGGCCTGTGGGCATTGAACAATTTCTGTTTCCTCAAGAAGACCGACAGTCTTGACACTCCAGATCAATTAATGTATTGGTATGAAAAGAGAATTCGAGTCGACCGCAGATGTTTCTTCCTCTTTTTGTTGGCATATCTTTTTGATGGCTGTATGTGCTTTTCCGAAACATTATGGGTGGCGTTGACAGAATTCGTCGTTTTTTCTGTGTTAGGTGCTTATTTTTTCTTTAATAGTAAATATTCGTTTTGGAATAGCCGAAATAGGATTTTAGAGCAATTGCAAGAACTTGTTGAGAATAAATAACCTAAAGGTTCATGCAATCAGCAGGAAATCAAGAAGAGCAGGTCGATGCCTCTGTGTTATTTCTGATTATTTCCTTTTTCTATTGTTGTGTGGTGTTGTCGATAATGCTTGTGCCGTCGATGTTGGCGAATTGCTCTCGCAAGGCGGGCACTTTATCGGCGTCGGCTTCGATGGTCATGGAACACACGTTGTCAAAGGCCTGTTCAATCACCTTCAGGTCGCTCTTCTTGACGACCTTCATCACGTCGTTCATGCTCAGGTAGGGGAAAGTGAACGACAACCGTGCCTGCTCGTGGCATTCAAGAATTTCGTTCGCCTCAATAGCTAGTTTAGCCGCCTCGCGATAGGCAACAATGAGTCCCGATGTGCCCAGTTTGATGCCGCCGAAGTAGCGTATGACCACAATGACGATGTTGGTCAGTTCAAAAGAGTTGATTTGCCCCAGGATGGGCTTGCCTGCCGTACCGCTGGGCTCTCCGTTATCGCTGCTTAGGTACTCATTGCGCTCGGTGCCAATCATATAGGCCCAGCAGCAGTGGCGCGCATCATGGTACTCGTTGGCGTAGCGCTTGATGACGGCGCGGGCCTCCTCGGCGCTCGACACGGGTTCGGCAAACGCCAGGAAACGCGACATCTTCTCGCGGTAAATACCCTGCGAGACGCCTTTCACGGTTTTGAAGAAATCACTCATATCTAAAATGTGTCACAAATGTAGGTGTTTTTCTCGAATTATGCCTATTTTTGTGCCATAAAAATAATTTGAAGAATTATGGATAAGCAATCATTAGAGCAGACAAAACTGGCGTGTGCCCGTGGCCAGAAGCGCGGCCTTCACTTCATCTTGGCATCGGTGGTGATATGGACATTAGTGTTCATCGTACACCTGACCACGTTGCCCATCGAGACCAAGAACCTGTTGACCTTTTGTTGCACTTGCCCGCTGATGCCCCTGGCATGGCTGCTCAGTAAACCGTTGGGTATCACCTTCAGCGACAAGGAAAACCCGTTGTCACCACTGGGCATCGTTCTCTCGGTGGCCCAGATTCCTTATCTGCTCATCGTCATGTGGGTATTTGCAGCCGTCCCCGACAAGATGGTGATGGCGCTGGCGATGGTCTTTGGCGCCCACTTGTTGCCCTTCGGCTGGCTCTACAACTCGCGGGTATATTACTTCATGACCGCAGCAATATCGGTAGGAGCGTTGCTCGTTGGACTGCTCTTCCCGCCCCACATTCTCGCTCTGTGCATGGTCGTGGTGGAAATCATCTTTTGCCTGTTGCTCATCGCCGAGAATAAAAAACTATAACCAGCTTATGCTCGCTTTGCTCGCAGTTTAAAGGTTAAAGTTTAAAGTTTAAAGAGGCATCCGCGTTGATGAAGGCGGGGTGTCATCATCGCGGCTCGAACTTTGGTTGGGGTGGGGGACGAGAATGAATTATGACACAGCCCCATGAATGATAATCCTATTATTCTTTAGAAACCCAGCTTCTTTCTCAAGGTCTTGCCCACGGCGTCCTTGTTGAGGAAAATATAGGTCGTGTTCAGCGCGATATAAGTTTTAGACATGTACCAAATACCTTGATATTCACCAGTTTTGCCCCATGAATTCTTCACCATGTAGTACTCACGGCCGTTCTGGTCCTTAGCGATGCCAAAGATGAGCATGACGTGGTCGTAGGTCGATTGCCAGTTGTCGAAGCGCTCCTGGCGCAGTTCTTGTGATGGAACCAGCTCAGGCGTTAGTGCGCCTAACTTTTTCAACGATTCAGCCTGTTCCTGCTTGCTCAGCTTGAGCCAGCGGGCCGCGTCGCTACCCGTCAGGTCGGGTGCGTGTTCGATGTCGGCGGCGATGCCCAGTCCCGTGCGGGTAAAGCCGTCTTCACTTACGTCGCCGCCCCAGCACACAGTATAGCCGTTTTTCAAAGCCTCGTCGATAGCTGACATCATCTCGTCGAGCGTGACGTTCCAGCTGGGACGCGGGCGCCACTTGTAGGGAGCTTCGATAACAAACTGCTCATAGAAGGGATGGTGAGTAAAACTCGTGATGCTCACGTAGTTCCTCTTGTCGATACCCAGCATTTGGGCAAACGATTTGGGCGTGTATTGCTTGCCCTCGAAGGTGAATTTCTCGGGACAAATGCCCAGATAAGCGTCAAGGATACCCTGTAAGCCCACCTTCCATTGAGTCGTCAGTTTGGTGCTGTTTCCCTTGGCAATGGACTCCACGTAGGGCTCCAGCGTGGCAAAGAATTCGGTGAAGTTGGCCAGCGTGTCGCCAATCATCGAGCCGGGACGTGCCATGGCTTCCTCGGGACAAATACCGTGGCGATCAATCACTTCAAACACATCGTCGGCTGAACCGCCCTCAGAGAATCGGCTGCTGCCGTGCATCCTCACATGGTATTCCGCGCAATCGACATAGTCCTTGTTGGCAACGAACATCTCGCTCAGGTCATAGACCTTGCCGGTCGTGCGCAGCAATTCGGCCTCGATAAAGCCGATGGTCGCATAATCCCAGCACGTGCCGCTCCGATTCTGGTTTTTCACCGGTGTGATGCCATTTTCGAGCACAGTAGTAAACACGATCTCATCACTCGCCTGGGCTCCAAAGGCGCACACAAGGCACAGCGTCAATAAAAGTAGAATCTTTTTCATGTCATTTCTTATTTTTCTGCAAATATACTGGATTTCTCTCAATCCATGTAAAAAACTCACAAAAACAGGCTCGGGTAGGGGAAAAATCTATATCTTTGTCCATTAATAATTTAATCTGAAAACAGTTGTGAAGCATCTATCTAAATTTTTTATTTTATTGTTTGTTGTTTTGTTGGGTTTCTCATCTTGTGGCAAAGATGAGCCCGTTGGCATTTGGGCCAAAATGAAGTGGACTAACGTCAATAACCTGATGAATATCAACGGCGATTATTTTCTGCCCGAAGTTGGCGGTACCTATACCTTCTTGTGCAGGAATTACGATCATCCGTGGATATCATCTGTGACTGTGGATGGTGTCCAGCAAATGTTGGACAACGAGAACAGGTTGGAGTATAACGGCGAGTGGTGCTCGGTTAGATTCGAGGGGAATAAGCTGATTATTGATGCTCAGCCATTACCGACGTCTGTAGATTCAAGAAATATCATCCTCGAAGTGACAGCAGGCGATATCTTTGATCATCTGGTATTTGTCCAGAAAAAAGATGTTTACAATTGATGCCCCAGCCCTTCCAGTCTTATCAAGATAATCGCAACCCTTGGCACGAATAGAAATAACGACAAATGGGACTTTGTGCAATATTATGAATACGAAACGATTTCTCTTTTCCCTCGTGGCGACGTTGGCGCTGACAGTCTCTCAGTCATGGGCATGTACCAACCTTATCGTTGGTAAGGCAGCCTCGGTAGATGGCTCCGTGATTTGTACGTATAATTGTGATGGCTATGGCTTTGCCGGTTCCATGTCGCGCACTCCAGGTGGCAGGCATGAGAAAGACGAGAAGATTGCCATCCGTGAGTGGGGCAGGGGACCCGTGAGAGGCTATATTCCTCAAGTGGAGTACACCTATGACGTCATCGGCAATATTAATGAGAAGCAGGTGAGCATCGTTGAAACCACCTTCGATGGCCGCCTGGAGTTGCAGAACCCTGAAGGATGGCTCGACTATTTCACCATGATGCATCTGGGTCTGGAGCGTGCTGCTACAGCACGCGAGGCTATTATCATCATGACCGACCTCTTGCAGGAATATGGTTACTGCAGCACGGGAGAAACCATCACTGTGTGCGACAAGAATGAGGCTTGGATTCTCGAAATCGTGGGTAAGGGCCCGGGTGTGAAAGGTGCCGTATGGGTGGCCGTTCGCATCCCTGATGACTGCATTTGTGCCCATGCCAATCTCTCCCGCATACGTCAGTTCCCGTTGAATGACCCAAAGAATTGCCTGTATTCCAAGGACGTGATTTCCTTTGCCCGAGAGAAGGGCTACTTCAGTGGCAAGGACAAAGACTTCAGCTTCCGCGATGCCTATTGCCCTATCTCCTTCGATAAAGTGCGCTATGCCGATGCCCGTGTGTGGAGTTTCTTCCGCCACCACTACGACCATGCGGAGATGGACAAGTACCTGTCCTATATCAATGGCCAGTATGACGTTTGCGACCATCTGCCGCTCTACATCAAGCCCGACAAAAAGTTGTCGGTGCGTGACATCATGAATGACATGCGCGACCATTACGAGGGTACCCCGCTTGACATGACAGCCGACATGAGTGCAGGGCCTTGGAGTTCTCCTTACCGTCCACTGCCCATGAACTGGGAAGTCGATGGTAAGAGCTATTTCCGTGAGCGTGCTATTGGCACCCCACAGTCGGGCTTCACGCTGGTATCACAGCTTCGCAGCTGGCTCCCTGATGAGGTGGGAGGCATCATGTACTTCAACTGCGACGATGCCAACATGATAGCCTACGTGCCTGTGTATTGCTGCGTGAACGAGGTGCCCGAAGCCTTCCGCCGTGAAAACAACGTGAACAACGAGTTCAGCGAGCACAGCGCTTTCTGGTTGAACAATCTGGTGGCCAACATGATTTATCCGCGTTACAGTGCCATGATAGGCGACCTGCGTGAGGCACAGCAAGAGTTGGAGGACTTCTACGCAGCCGATCAGGCACAGGTGTTGAAGGACATAGAGCCCCTCACTAAGCGTGAGCGCGTCAGCTACCTCACCAGCAAGAGTGCTGCTTACACCGCACGGATGATGCAGCGTTGGGACAAGCTCTTCCGCCTCATCGCCGTGAAGCACAACGACCAGATTATGAAGCCATCTGAGAATGGTGTTGTCGTTCCGGGACGCTATACTACACCTGGCTATGATCAGCAGTACCGTGAACAGATCAGCAAGGACACAGGCAACCGTTACCTGATGCCCGATAGCACTGGAGACATCAAGTCGCTGTAAAGAAGTCCACCTTTGCCGCATTTGGATACCTTTTTTGTCTGGCCATCGCTCGTGGTGTCGTTCTTTGTGGCTCAGTGCTTAATGGCCTTCCCGATATCAATCAGTGCCATGAGCTGAGCCGCGTAATTCGTGATTTTCAAAAGTTGTCTCATTATGTCGTCTTTATTGTAATTGGTTGTTAATAAAAGTGTTAGTTAAATTTCAGTATATATATAAGGCGACTACGGAAAATGGGAAATGTGCAAACCGATAATGAGAATTGGTAAAAATTGATTACCTTTGTGGTGAGCATCTCGCAAGATACTCCGAACCGCCTACAATATTTTACTTAACCAATAAAACCTTATAACAACAATGAGCAAGAAACTACTTTTCAGACTGGTCGTCCTCATGGCGGCTATGATGTGCGCCCTGGGCATGCAGGCTGCTGTCGAGGCCTATGCCAACTACACGCCGTCGAACACGACGCTGACGTTCTACTACGATAACGAGCGTAGCACCCGCACTGGCACGACCTATGACTTGAACACTGGCTACAGCTCCCCTGGGTGGTACTTGGATGGCACCTACACCAGTGTGACCCGAGTGGTCTTTAAATCCCCATTCGTCATTGCCACCCCGACGACCACATACAGCTGGTTTTGTGATATGGAGAATCTTCAATCCATCACCGGAATCGCCTACTTAAACACTAGTGAGGTGACCAATATGGGTTGGATGTTCGGTGGTTGTTCTTCTTTGAAGAATCTTGACCTGAGTTCCTTCAACACGGCCAATGTGTCTGATATGCGATGTATGTTCTATAATTGTGAATCTTTGATGAGCCTTGACTTGAGCCACTTTAATACGACTGTTGTAAATGATATGTATGGCATGTTCGACCATTGTGAATCTCTAACAAGTCTTAATGTGAGCAATTTCAACACCACTAATGTGACCGATATGAGATACATGTTCCGAAATTGTAAACTTTTGACAAGTCTCAACGTGAGCAACTTCAATACGGACAACGTGACCAGCATGGGTGACATGTTCAGTAATTGCTGTGGCTTGACGAGTCTAGACTTAAGAAATTTCAATACGTCCAATGTGACCAACATGGAAAGCATGTTCCTGGGGTGCAGTGCCTTAACGGATCTTGAAGTGAGCAGTTTCAACACGGCTAATGTGACCAATATGGGTATCATGTTTAGTGATTGCAACAGTTTAACGAGCCTCGACGTAAGCAACTTCAATACGGCCAACGTGACCACAATGAACAGGATGTTCGAAAATTGTTCAGCCTTGACGAGCCTTGACTTGAGCAGTTTCAACACTGCCAAGGTGACCAATATGAAATGGATGTTTTTTGATTGCACTAACCTGAAAACCATCTATGTGGGCGACGGCTGGAGCACGGCAGCCGTGACGAGTTCCGAATATATGTTCTATTATTGCACCAAATTGGTGGGCGGCAAGGGCACTACCTATGATGCCAACCATGTGGACAAGGCTTATGCCCACATCGACGGCGGTTCCAGCAATCCGGGCTATTTCACCGCTCCTGACTTGCTTGACGAAGCATTGAACGTCGAGGGCGGCGACATCCACTTCGAGTCCACGGGGGATTATCCCTGGACAGTTATACAGGAGGGTAGCCGCATGTATGCCCAGTCAGGCAACGCGGGCGTGGCAAAGAGCTCCTCGGTGATGACGGCGACGGTAAACGCTGTCGAGGGCGATATTCTGGAGTTTGACTTCAAGGCCTGGGGCGAAGGCACATCAACGCTGCATGACATATGCTCTTTCAGCATCAACGGCGTGGAGCAAATCGCTTACGGCGAGTATCAGAACGCTCGCTGGGAAACCTATTACGTTTACTTGCCCGCAGGGGAATGTACGCTGGAATGGAGCTACACCAAGGACCTCAGCGTCAATAGACCGGGCGACTACTTCGCGGTGGACAATGTGGCTATCATCTGCACTACGTTGCGTGGCGACGTAAACGATGACGGCGAAGTGACCATCTCTGATGTGACCGCACTGATCGATTACCTGCTCAGCGGCGACGCGTCGGCCATCAATACTTACGCCGCCGACTGCAACCGGGACAAAGGCATCTCTATCGGTGACGTGACAGCTCTGATTGACTTCCTGTTGTCAGGTACTTGGAATTAAAACTTCATCAAAACCTAAGTTATATCCCTCATGCTCTCGTTGGGTTGAGGGATTTGGTTTCTTTATCACAGTGGCATTATAACCCAAGCAAAATAACCGCCAGCACTACGAAATATATGTGCTAGTGGTCTTTGCAATGCCTGGCTAATCCTTGACTGGAGCATGGTTGGGCAAATATCAAGATTTTTGGGGAAATTTGCGTACAAGTCGTGCATGCGGTGATTTGTATTTATTGTTTCCAGTAGTTTTATATGGGTCTCTTCAGATGATTTGGTTGATTCCAGACTTTTCATTAACTTTGAAACGAGAAAACGATCATATATATAAACTTTTAACGATGTAATTGATATGAATACCCTATTAATACGATTATTCGCGTCGTGCCTGCTGGTGGTGGGCATGGCTGCAACTGCCTTAGGGCAAGTGGTTGACCAAGTTGGCACTTATGACGACGGGAATGCGGTATACAAGCTGTATCATTCCTATTATCCTAATGGCATGGGTGGATATTGGTTGGAAGAGCATTATGCTACCATTTATAAGTTTTATGCCCCCAACAATACCTTTAAGACAAAAACCATTCCTGCTTATATTGAACTCAGTAACCAGCAATATAATGTGGTAGGAATTGGTGCTAACGCCGACGTGGACACCGATGAACTGGACATCAGGTCCTTGACGTTTGAAGGTTCGGTGTCGAAATGGGATACACCCGTAAAATTCAAAGGGGGGATCGTTGGCTTCAATACCCTGAGATTCAACGAGCGCAGCTATCCCTTCGAGGGCAATTGGGAGAAGTATTTCGTGAATGCCCCTTACTCAATCAACGTCTATGTGAGCGACAAGAATGAAAGCCAGATTGCCGAGCTTCTACAAACGAGCCCATGGAACAGTTTCTACAGCGTCAATTACACTCCGATACCATTGACGTTGACGACGAATATCACATTCTCTCAGTCAAACCAATACGAGGATGTGGCGGTATATAGTCTCGATAACTACTTTTCGTTTGAGGATGCCAACTTCGATCTGAGCAACCTGACCCTCCTGAACTATTCAAGTCCTAACCAGTACAACATCGACAAGTATCAAAGTTATGTGCTGGTTGCCCGCTACAACAAGGAGAATGTGGATTGCCAGTTTAAGTACAATGGCACCGAGATGACTATGTATTCGTTCAACGACATGGACTATTTCAGTATCAAAGATGCTCAATCAGACGTGACAATCGACTTGACTTTCACTTGGAAAACCAATACTATGAATTTCATTCAGGTGAACGAGTCGCCCGACTTCTCCTACTCCATTGGTGGCAATAATACTCCAATGACCGGCACCATTTCCGGGCCCTTGGGTACCGTATCAGGTGCATCGAGTGGCGAAACGCTCACCTTGACACTTCCCGCCACACACGTGCTGGACAAGGTGGTGATGCTGGCAGGCGACACCGAGCAAACCATTGCCGCACCTGAACCCTCGAACGGGAACTACAAGGTCAGCTTCACCGTTCCAACCGAGAAAATCGCCTATGTTTATATCTATTGGAAAGAGGAAGAGCCAAACGCCACATTCAAGTTCCTGCGATATGGCGGAGGCGACAGCGATACATGGATCAGGTGGGATGACGGAGTCTATGATTTCTTTTTCAACGAAGGAACTTCTGAAACAACCATCCCCAAGGAACAGCTGACTACCGATATGTATATGTATCTTGAACTCAAGCCAGGTGAAACGTTCAAAGTCTATAAGGACGACATCGACATCACTTCGCAATTCCAGAGTGTCAATCCCACAGAGTACGAGATGGAACTCGACAAAAAATCGGCAACCTACACTATCATCTACGAAGAGGTTGGAGGAATCATTGACTTTGCCGACCCCGCTGTGAAGGCTATCTGTGTGGATAACTGGGACACGAACGAGGATGGCGAAATTTCAATGGCCGAGGCTGCGGCCGTCACCAACGAGGCCCTGGGCGAAACATTCAGAGGCAATACCGAGATCACCTCATTTGATGAACTGCAGTACTTCACGGGATTGACCAGGATACCTCTGAATGCTTTCTATGGAGACTCGGCATTGAAGAGCGTAGTGATTCCCAAAAGTGTTACGGCGATTGAAGCATGGAGTTTCCGTGATTGTGCTGCACTTGAGCACGTGGTTCTTCCCGATAGCCTCTTGTATATAAATTCAGGCACATTCATGAACACAAGCCTACGGCACATAACGCTTCCCGAAAAAGGCACTTTGATGTTAGGCTATAATGTATTTTCAGGTACGCCCCTCAAGACCTTGTTCATTCCGGCTAATCTGAAAGCAACCATTTATAAGGAAGTCGTGTCGAAGTGTCATGATCTTATCAGTATTGCTGTTGATGAAGGGAACCTGTATTACGATTCCCGCGAAGGTTGCGACGCAATCATCAAGACTGCGACCAATACGCTTATTGCAAGTTGCAAAAACACCGTGATACCCGAGAGCGTGAAAGCTATTGGTGACAATGCTTTCTTCCATAATAACGGGATAAAGAAGCTGGAGTTGCCGGCAGGACTGGAAAGCATGGGAGCAACCAGCCTATTCCGTTGCGACAGTCTTACCTCCATTGTCGCTCACATGCAAGAGCCGTTTGAGATTACTACTGCCAACATCCAAGGCCTGCCCAATAATTGCATACTTACCGTGCCTCGTGGCAAACGTCAGGCCTACATCGATGCTGGCTGGACGACCGACATCTTCAAGGGCGGTATCATCGAGGAGGAGACGACCAACGTCGGCGATGTGAATGGTGACGGCAACGTGACCATCAGCGACGTGACGGCTCTGATTGACTTCCTGTTGTCTGGTTCCAGGAATTAAAACTTCATCAAAACCTAAGTGATATCCCTCAAGCTTTAACTGAGTTTGAGGGATATGTTTTTTCATCATGGAGCGAAACAAAGCCGCCAGCTCCATAGTTTAAGATGCTGACGGCAGTTATGGCATCATACCTGAAGGGGGACTTGCACCGTCGCTATACAGGACGAAGATTGAACGTGAACAGCTTGAAATGGGCAAAACGATGACGAGAATTGAAAAAACTTTATTACCTTTGTAGTCAGAACCTCGCAAGATACTCCAAACCGCGAACAAGATTATACTTAACCAATAAATTCTATAACTATGAGCAAGAAACTACTTTTCAGACTTGCCGTCCTGGTGGCGGCGATGATGTGTGCCCTCGGCGCCGCCGCTGCCGAGGCCTATGCCAACTACACGCCGTCGAACACGACGCTGACGTTCTACTACGACAACCAGAAGGATTCCCGCCCAGGTACCACTTACTACATTAATGATCATAGTTACTCTATGTATTACCAGGCATGGTCTATGGACGGAATATCAGCTGACGTCACGCGTGTGGTCTTTGACCCGTCATTTGCCAGTGCCCGACCTGAGGAAACTTCCCGTTGGTTCTATGGCATGGGGAATCTTCAATCGATCACGGGCATGAGCTACCTGAACACCAGTGAGGTGACCGATATGACGGCTATGTTCTGCGAATGCTGCAGCTTGACAAGCGTCGATGTGAGCCATTTCAACACGGCCAAGGTGACCAGTATGGATGATATGTTCAACAACTGTACTAGCCTAATAAGCCTCGACTTGAGCAGTTTCAACACGTCTATGGTGACCAATATGAATATGATGTTCTCAGGATGCAACTCTTTGACAAGCCTCGACGTGAGACACTTTAACACGGCCAAGGTGAAATATATGAGTTATATGTTCTACGAATGCAGCAGTCTGACAAGCCTTGATTTAAGCAGTTTTAACACCTCGTATTTGGAATTCACTAATGAAATGTTCAGTTCTTGCAGTAATCTGCAAACTATCTATGCGGGCAGTGAATGGTACGCGGCAGCTGTGACCACTTCGAATGACATGTTCTGGGACTGCATAAGCCTCGTTGGTGGTAAGGGTACGACCTACGATGATTGCTACGTGGATATCGAATATGCCCACATCGACGGCGGTCCCAGCAACCCGGGCTACTTCACCGATCCCAATCCCGCCCCCGAGGCCTATGCCTGCTACACGCCGGTGAACACGACGCTGACGTTCTACTGCGACACCCAGCGCAGCAGCCGCCCGGGCACGACCTATGACCTGAACACGGGCGAAAATTATCCAGGTTGGTACACTGACGGCACCAATGCCGATGTGACCCAGGTGGTCTTTGACCCGTCGTTCAGCGATGCACTTCCTGTAAGCACTCATGCCTGGTTCCGAGACATGAGAATACTCACCTCAATCACAAATATCGAAAACCTGAATACATATTCGGTAACAAACATGGGCCGGATGTTCATGAATTGCAATTATCTGACTAGTATTGACGTGAGCCACTTCGACACCAACAACGTGACTAACATGCAAAACATGTTCTTCAATTGCTACCGTTTGACCGACATTGACCTGAGCAAATTCAATACATCTTTGGTAACAAACATGTTCGCCATGTTTCAAGACTGTATGAGTATTACCAGCATGGATTTGAGCAGCTTCAACACAGCTAATGTGAATGACATGAGGTCCATGTTCTCGGGATGCGATGGCCTGACCAGTTTGGACCTGACCAGTTTCAATACCGCCAATGTGACACGTACGGGCTCCATGTTCAGTTACAGCAATGCGCTGACAACCATCTATGTGGGCAGTGGTTGGAGCACGGCGGCCGTGACGTCCTCGAGTGATATGTTCTTTAACTGCACCAGCCTGGTTGGCGGCCAGGGCACGGCCTACAGCTCATCCAACCCGACGGACAAGACCTATGCCCACATCGACGGCGGCCCCAGCAACCCGGGCTACTTCACCGCTGGCACCGAGGCCTATGCCTGCTACACGCCGGTGAATACGACGCTGACGTTCTACTGCGACACCCAGCGCAGCAGCCGCCCGGGCACGACCTATGACCTGAACACGGGCGAAAATTATCCAGGTTGGTACACTGACGGCACCAATGCCGATGTGACCCAGGTGGTCTTTGACCCGTCGTTCAGCGATGCACTTCCTGTAAGCACTCATGCCTGGTTCCGAGACATGAGAATACTCACCTCAATCACAAATATCGAAAACCTGAATACATATTCGGTAACAAACATGGGCCGGATGTTCATGAATTGCAATTATCTGACTAGTATTGACGTGAGCCACTTCGACACCAACAACGTGACTAACATGCAAAACATGTTCTTCAATTGCTACCGTTTGACCGACATTGACCTGAGCAAATTCAATACATCTTTGGTAACAAACATGTTCGCCATGTTTCAAGACTGTATGAGTATTACCAGCATGGATTTGAGCAGCTTCAACACAGCTAATGTGAATGACATGAGGTCCATGTTCTCGGGATGCGATGGCCTGACCAGTTTGGACCTGACCAGTTTCAATACCGCCAATGTGACACGTACGGGCTCCATGTTCAGTTACAGCAATGCGCTGACAACCATCTATGTGGGCAGTGGTTGGAGCACGGCGGCCGTGACGTCCTCGAGTGATATGTTCTTTAACTGCACCAGCCTGGTTGGCGGCCAGGGCACGGCCTACAGCTCATCCAACCCGACGGACAAGACCTATGCCCACATCGACGGCGGCCCCAGTAACCCGGGCTACTTCACCGAGAAGCCAGCCTTCCAGCGTGGCGACGTGAACGGTGACGGCAGTGTCTCAATCGGTGACGTGACGGCTCTGATTGACTTCCTGCTCAGCGGCGATGCCTCGGGCATTAATCAGGCAGCAGCCGACTGTAACCAGGACAATGGCGTCTCTATCGGCGACGTGACGGCTCTGATCGACTTCCTGCTCGCCGGCAGTTGGAACTAAAAATCCAACATAGTAATCCAACATAGTAAGATAAGTCCCTCATGCTCACACGAGGGTGTGAGGGATTTTTCTATTCATTGAGCGAAAAAAAGCAGCCCAGCACCATGGTTTCTGTGATGCGGACGGTAGTACATCACAGAAACGATGTAAATATAACAAATCCCCACATACCCACATTATCTGTTGTTAATATAAGTGTTAGTTAAATTTTTGTGTATAAGGATGAAAAAAAAGGAGTATTTTTTGATATTTTTAAAATTATTGCTATATTTGTATCGAAATAATCCTTGAACCTACCTATGACGAGCGAGAGAACCATAAAGATTGCTAAGAATTGTCTGGGAATTTGGATAATTCCCGAGATTTGTTACTCTCTCTTACTAACCGCCAATCTGACATTATTCCGCCGCGCCTGTGCGGGCAGGTAATCTAAGGCTTTACTTGCCAACAGGCAAGGGAGGCCGTTTTCATTGTTTATTACTTTTGTTTAACCATATAAATTACATACTAAAATGAAAAAGATCTTTTTTACTTTCTTGACGGTGCTGCTGGCGGCGCTGGCGGCACAGGCAGCCACCGACTATGGCTTCTCGGTGG